>NZ_LRIC01000041.1:0-28337 GCF_001758725.1 Janthinobacterium sp. HH106
GGAAAAATATTTGATCCGGCCTTGCACGCCGCTTGACGGGGATAACAGTATCTACCACCATCCAAAATATGGGCAGGAGGCGCATCACCTGGCGTGAAAGCCCGCGTAGGTCGGATGAGCGGCACGCCGCGTAATCCGGCACCTTGTTGGCGGCTCATGTCGGATTACGCGCGGCGTTGCCGCACTAATCCGACCTACCGCCACCACCCACTCAAAAAAAATGGCGGCGGACCGAAGTCCGCCGCCATTTTTACGTCATGCAGCCAACGATTACTGCTTGATGGCTTCGATCGCAAACGTCAGGGTCACGTCATCGCTAACGGCCGGCGCATATTTGCCGGCGTTGAATTCCGAGCGCTTGATCTTGGCCGTGGCGTTGGCGCCGCACGCGTCTTTTTTCAGCATCGGGTGCGGTGCGCAGTTGAACGAGGTGACGGTCAGGGTCACTGGCTTGGTCACGCCTTTCAGGGTCAGGTTGCCTTCCACGGAGGCCAGCTTGTCGCCGTCGAAATTGAACTTGGTCGATTTGTACGTGGCGACGGGATACTTGGGCGTGTCGAGGAAGTCTTCGCCCTGGATGTGCGAGTTGAACAGGGTCGAACCCGTATCGACGGACTTGGTGTCGATCAGCACTTCGACGGCGCCCGTCCTGGCGGCGCGGTCCAGGGTAACCTTGCCGGTGGTGTTATTGAAACGGCTTTGCTGCGTCGAGAAACCCATGTGGGTGTATTCGAAACGGGGGAAAGTATGGCTGCCATCGATGACATAGACTTCCGGAGCGGCAAAGGCGGACAGCGAGAAGCCGGCGGCGGCGATAAAAGCGAGCAGTTTTTTCATTGTAAATTCCTGTTTGGAGTGGAGGATGTCAAAACCGCAACCGGCGGCAGGCGGGAAGCGCTGCGGCTGATTGTCTGGCTTCAGTTGCAACAGATTATGCATGGCATGAAGATCGATGTAAAACGGAAAATATACCTAGTTAGCATCGAAAAAATCGATAATAACGGTAAGGATGTCCACGACAACGTCTTCTGTTGCCGATTATTGTCTGCATTGCCAAAAATATCCAGCGTTATCCGGCGCCTCAGACCAGGCCGCAAATGAGAATGATTCTTGTTATTACCCTGCAGGATTGTTATCATTGCGGCCCCGGCAAGCCTGCAGCTTCGCCTTGATTCCTCCATAATAGCGCAGCACATACGGCAAAAAACATGACGGCCACCCGCCACGATACGCACACCTTGAACGCACAGCCCATCGTTTCCCCGCCCCGCAGCCAGGGCCTGACAGCCGGCGCCCTCGCCTGATGGGCGAGCCGCACGCCCAGGCTTCCCTGCGCGAAGCGCACGGCGCGCGCCTGCGCCGCTGGGCCTGGACCGCTGCCGGCGCCCTGATGGTGCTGCTGGGGATCATCGGCGCCATGCTGCCCGTCATGCCGACGACGATTTTCCTGATCCTCGCCCTGGCCTGCTTCAGCCGCGCCTCGCCGCGCCTCGAGCACTGGCTGCTGCACCATCCGCGCTTCGGCCCATCGCTGCGCCAGTGGCGCGAACACCGCGCCGTGTCGCGGCGCGGCAAGGCCATGGCTTGCCTGGGCATGGCCATCGGCTTCGTCGCCATGTGCCTCGGCCATCCGCCGTGGTGGGTCATCGCCATGGTGGGCGCCATGGAGCTCGCCGTGCTCATCTACCTGTTGCGCCGTCCCGAAGGTCCTGCGGCCAGCGGAGCAGAATCTGCCCGTGAAGAGGACAATCGCAGGCAGTAAACGGCCGTGCCTGCGGCGAAAAAACGGCAACTGAGCCGAACCGCACATAAAATCACCGCGATGCCTGCACAGGGCGCGTCGAACTTTTCACCAAGATGCGGTTCCGCCACGCCCATCGGCGCGATTAAATTCGGCAAGAACGCCGCTTTTCCGCTTTTTTCACTTGAAAACAGTCGCATAGACATTATTTGCATATTCAAAGCAAGATTCTGTCGTAGGAGTAATAACACGATCGGAGGTATACTACGCAACCGACGTAACAGGCTGGGCGATTTGGCCCCTGCAAGCACGCCTGTGACGGTCCAATAAAAAAGGAAACACTGCATGACCACACCACACCGTACGCCGGTGATTCGCATCGATGGCGCGAACAAGACCTTCGCGCTGCCCAAGGGCGAACAATTCCACGCGGTCAAATCGGTCACGCTGGAAGTCTATCCCGGTGATATTTTCGGCCTGATCGGCAAGAGCGGCGCCGGCAAATCGACCCTGCTGCGCCTGATTAACCTGCTCGAGCGCCCCGACAGCGGCACCATTACCGTGGCCGGGCGCGAACTGACCCGCCTGGGCAAGAGCGAGCTGCGCGACGCGCGCCAGAATATCGGCATGATTTTCCAGCAATTCAATCTGCTGCAAAACGCCAGCGTCTTCGACAACGTCGCCTTCCCCCTGAAAATCCATGGCACGACCAAGGGCGAGCAGATCGCCGCCAGAGTCGAGGAATGCCTGGCGCTGGTCGGCCTGTCCGACAAGCTGCACAGCTATCCGGCGCAATTGTCCGGCGGGCAGAAGCAGCGCGTGGCGATCGCCCGCGCCCTGGCCAGCCACCCCGACGTGCTGCTGTGCGACGAGCCGACGTCCGCGCTGGACGCGGAAACGACGCGCGCCCTGCTCGACACCCTGCGCGACATCAATGCGCGCCTCGGCGTGACCATCGTCATCGTCAGCCATGAGCTGTCGGTGCTGGGCGCCATCTGCAACCGCGTGGCCGTCGTGGAAAACGGCGCCATCGCCGAACAATTCGACTTGAGCGACACGGCCACTCCGCGCAAGACGGCGCTGGGACGCGAGCTGGCGTATTACGGCACCGAAGCGTTTGAAGCCACCGCATGGAAGGATGCAACACATGTTTGAAGAATCGATCAATAACGTCGTCAAGCTGCTGCCGGAAATCTGGGTGGCGCTGGGCCAGACCATGACCATGCTGGGCATCGGCTTGACCGCCGCCATCCTGATCGGCGGCCCGCTGGGCATTTTGCTGTTCCTCGTCTCGGAAGGCCAGTCGCTGGAAAACCGTCCCCTGTCGACGATCCTGGGCTGGCTGGTGAATACCGTGCGCAGCTTCCCCTTCATCATTTTGCTCGTCGCCCTGACGCCGTTTACGCGCATCATCGCGGGCACCTCGATCGGCCCGCTGGCGGCTGCCGTGCCGCTGTCGTTCGCCGCCATTCCCTACCTGGCGCGCCTGGTGGAACAGAACCTGCGCGAAGTGCCGCGCGGCGTGATCGAAGCGGCGCACGCCATGGGCGCGTCGGAAATGCAGATCATCTTCCGCGTGCTGCTGGTCGAAGCGCGCTCCGGCCTGGTGCTGGCGCTGACCGTGCTGTCGATCAGCTTCCTGTCGTATTCGGCCGTGGCCGGCGTGGTGGGCGGCGGCGGTATCGGCGACCTGGCCATCCGTTACGGCTACTACCGCTTCGAGACGGACATCATGGTCGCCACCGTGGCCATCCTGATCGTGCTGGTGCAAACCATCCAGTTCGCCGGCACGCGCATCGCCAAGCGCCTCGACAAACGTTAATTCAAATTCAGAAACAAGGACCTGCATGAACCACCTTCGCCGTAATTTGCTCCTGGCCGCCGCCAGCCTGGCCTTCGCCACCGCCGCCCACGCCAAGGACCCGAAAGAACTCGTCATCGGCACCAGCTCCGGCCCGTATTCCGACCAGCTGAAGCTGGGCATCAAGCCTATCCTGGAAAAACAGGGCTACAAGGTCAAGATCGTGGAATTCAACGACTACGTGCAGCCGAACTACGCGCTGGCCGAAGGGTCGCTGGACGCCAACGTGTTCCAGCACATCGTCTACCTGACCAAATTCGCCACCGATAACAAGCTGCCATTGAGCTCCTTGATCACCGTGCCGACCATGCCGATCGGCCTGTACGGCGGCAAGCAGAAAACCCTGGCCGACGTGAAGAACGGCGCCACCATCACCATGCCGAACGACCCGACCAACCAGGCGCGCGCGCTGGTGATGCTGGCCAAGATGGGCTGGATCAAGCTCAAACCGAACGTCGACCCGCTGCGCGCGTCCGAACGCGACGTGCTGGAGAACCCGAAGAAGCTGAAACTGGTGCCGCTGGAAGCGGCGCAGCTGCCACGTTCGCTGGCAGACGCCGACTACGCCTTTGTGAACGGTAACTTCGCCCTGGCCGCCGGCATGAAGCTGACCTCGGCCCTCTCCGTGGAAAAGATCTCGGACAGCTACATCAACCTGGTCGCCATCCGCACGGCCGACAAGGCCAAGCCATGGGTGAAGGACCTGGAAGCGGCCTACCGCTCGCGCGCCTTCCTCGACGCGACGAACAAATACCTGGCCGGTTACGAAAAGACGGACTACCAGCTGGCGCTGGAAAAGACGCTGAAAAAATAAACAGCGTGCACCAAACGTAAAAAGGACGGCCAAGGCCGTCCTTTTTTATTGTCCGCGCCTTGCGGGCGCCATCACTATTTAGAAGCGGTAGCCCACGCCTACGCCGATCAGGATAGGATCGACTTTGACTTCGCTGATCTTGGCGCCGCCGGCCAGTACGTCGCTGCGGATCTGTACTTTCTTGATGTCGAAGTTCAGCGACCAGTTTTTGTCCAGTTTGTAATCGACACCGGCTTGCAGCGAGTAGCCCCAGCTGTCATGCTCCAGGCGGCCTGCGCCGTTCAGCAATTTCACGTCCGAGATATTCGTGTAGTTCACGCCGGCACCTACGTATGGGCTGAACTGTTTTTCAGGCATGAAGTGGTATTGCAGCGACAGGGTCGGCGGCAAATGCTTGAAAGTACCGATCTTCGTGCCGGACAAGGTAACGTCATGCTTTTGCGGATACGTCAGGATCAGCTCGGCAGCGATGTTAGGCGTGAAGAAATACGAAATATCGATTTCAGGAATCGTCTTGCTGCTGACGTGAATAAGGTCGGATGCGCCGACGCCACCAACAGGAGCAGATTTGTTGGCCGGATCGATGTGCACGGCGCGGGCACGGACCAGCCATGGGCTTTCCTGTGCCATTGCGTTGCCGGCGAAGGCGCCGATGGCGGCCAGGACGATTGCTGCTGCAGTTGCGGACTTTTTCATTCTAGTTCCCTCTTTTTGTCGTTAAGTAACGCTGCGAAGTCTAAGAGTGCAGTGCAACAAAAACTTTGATCCACATCAAATAGTGCTAGATGGCATCACTAGACGGATTTTTTCCTTTGCCCAAGTCAAGAAAATGCGGCAATGCAGCGTGACCGATGCAAGGTCCCCTATTTCAGCGGCCAGCCAGCCGCGCAATGCTGAGACAAGTTGCGCGCCGCGCAATGGTTACTTGCGCCGATGTCACTGGATTGCCGCCGGCCCCTGCAGCATACTATTTCCAGTGCACACATGAGAATGGTAATGATTATCATTTGCGATATAATGGCTTACCTCGCTCAGCGACTACAAAAAGGAATGGGAGACATGGATATATTGAGGGAACTGCGTGAATCGGGCTTGAAAGTGACCATCCCCCGCTTGCGGATTCTGCAGCTGTTCCAGGAAGGCACGATCAAGCACCTGAGTGCGGACGATGTCTACAAACTCTTGCTGGCTGAAAAGATCGACGTGGGCCTGGCCACCATCTACCGCGTACTGATGCAGTTTGCCGAGGCCGGCATTCTGTTTCGCCGGCACTTCGAATCGGGCCACGCCGTGTTCGAACTGAATGAAGGCCAGCACCACGACCACCTGGTCTGCACGGGTTGCGGCAAGGTCGATGAATTCGTCGACGAAGGCATCGAACTGCGCCAGAACGAGATCGCCGCCGAACGGGGCTTCGTGCTGCACGAGCACGCGCTGTCGCTGTACGGCACCTGCGCCGAGTGCACGGCGAAGAAAGTCCCGCCGCGCAAAGCCTCCTGAGGCAGCGCGGAAGGTAGCGCCTGGCAAGCCACCTGCGCTACACTGCGTGCGCCGCAGCTCAACAAGGGACAAGCATGTACATCGGAGAAATCGCCCGCCTGGCGGGCACCTCGCCCAAGGCCTTGCGCCACTATGAAGCGCTGGGCTTGCTGGGCGACGTGCGCCGTTCCGGCGCCTATCGCGTCTACACGCAGCAAGACCTGGCGCAGGTCAAACTGATACGCCAGGCGCAGGTCCTGGGCTTCCGCCTGGCCGAACTGCTGCCCGTCCTGGCCGGCGACGATACGGACTGGGCCGCCCTGTCGCGGCACATTGACGCCAAGCGCGCGCAGGTGCGGCAGGATATCGCCCGCCTGCGCCAGCTCGACGCGCAGCTGGCCGACATCGACACGGAAATCCGCGACTGCCTGGCGCGCCAGCAACTGCAGGCAGCCTGACACTGCGCGCTTGACTCTGCCCCCAGGGGCAGGCTTTAGCATGCAAGCTCTTCTTTAACGGACAGCCTGCATCATGACCAAGACGACACCCAAGCGCATTTTAATTCTCCTCGGCCATCCCTCCAGCGACAGTTTCTGCGCCGCCCTGGCCGAGGCCTACGCCGCCACGGCCCGCAGCGCAGGCCATACCGTGCGCGAACTGCGCCTGGGCCAGCTGGACTTCGACCAGAACCTGCATGAAGGCTACCGCCAGGTACAGCCGCTGGAGCCAGACTTGCTGGCCGCGCAGGAAGCCATCAGCTGGGCCGAACACCTGGTGTTCGCCTACCCGATCTGGTGGGGCGGCGCGCCGGCCCTGCTGAAAGGTTTTGTCGACCGTATCTTCCTGCCCGGCTTTGCCTTCAAATACCGCCCGGGCAAGGCCTTTCCCGCCCAGCTGCTGAAGGGCCGCACGGCGCAGCTGCTGGTGGCGATGGACACGCCGCCCTGGTATTTCCGCTGGGTCTACCACATGCCCGGCATTCACCAGCTGCGCAAGACGACCCTGGAATTTTGCGGCGTCAAGCCGGTCAAGGTGGCCTGCTTCGGCCCCATGATCGATTCCACCGGCACGCAGCGCGCGCGCTGGCTGGAGCAGGCACAGGCGCTGGCCAGGCGTCTGTAAGCCCGGCAACGGATTGCCATGCAGCCATCTTGCATACGGTTTTGACAAGCCGGTAATCAAGCCGTCATATTCAGCGGCTACCATGATGATATTGCCTGTTTGTCAGTCGCCTTGCTCTCGCGACAACAAAGGTCCGATCGTCATGTAAAGGTAGCCGCTGTGGAGTTCAACGCTTCTCGATTGCATCTTCCCCGTTATCGCACGTCCGTGGCGCTTGATCTGTGCGTTCCCACGGAATCCGTGCAGGCCGACGCCAGCAACTTCGCCGTGCTGGAATTGTTCACGGAACGGCGTGACATGATGAGCCTGCCCGTCACGGAACAGCAAAAGCCGATCGGCTTGATCAGCCGCAATATCTTCATGTCGCAGATGTCCAAGCCCTTTTATCACGAGGTGTACGGCAAGAAGAGCTGCATCGCCTTCATGGACAAGGAACCGCTGATCGTCGATGGCGCCATGAGCATCGAAGACCTCACCTTCCGCGCCGTGGAAGCGGGAGAGAAGGCGCTGGCCGACGGCTTCATCATCACCGAGGATGGCGCGCTGGCCGGCGTGGGCTTCGGCCTGCAGCTGATGAACGTGGTGGCCACCATGCAGGCGGAAAAGAACCGGCAGATCATGCACAGCATCGATTACGCCAGCGTGATCCAGCGCGCGCTGCTGCGCACCTCCGATGCGGAATTGCGCGCCACCCTGCCCGACGCGCACCTGGAATGGCAGCCGCGCGACGTCGTCGGCGGCGACTTCTACTTTTTCGAACGCCACGAAGGGGGCTGGTTCGCCGCCATCGCCGACTGCACGGGCCACGGCGTGCCGGGCGCCTTCATGACCCTGATCGCCTCGTCGGCCCTGAGCCAGGCCTTGCGCGAACGGGGGCCGCGCGATCCGGCCGCCCTGATCGGCGCCGTCAGCCGCGCCATCAAGACCCTGCTGGGCCAGGACGGCGCCGACAGCGGCGCGGCCACCGGCCACGCCGGCTCGAACGACGGCATGGATTGCGCCTTTTTATGCTACGACACGGCCAGCGCCAGCCTGCGTTTCGCAGGGGCGAAACTGGCGCTCTACGTGGTGGCGCCGGGCGAAGAAGCCGTGCGCGCCATCGATGGCGCGCGCATGGGCGTGGGCTACGTTGACACGCCGGCCGGCTACTGCTGGCACAACGAGACACCCGACATTCCCGCCGGCAGCCTGCTGTTCCTCACCACCGACGGCTTGCTCGACCAGATCGGCGGCGCGCGCGACATCGCCTACGGCAAGCGGCGCATGCGCGAACAGCTGCTGGCGCGGCGCGACGCTCCGGCCGGCGACGTGGCGGCGGCCCTGCTGCAGGACAGCGCCGCCTGGCAGGGAAAACAGCCACGCCGCGACGACCTGACCTTTTTCTGTTTCCGCCTGTAGTCTGGGCGCCATCGAGCCACCTTATCAACAAGACACCGGGTCACCGGCTAGCCAGGAGCACGCACGTGCTGTACGAAGAATTCAACGAGTTTTGGGATGTGGCCCGCAAGCGCAACATCATCTTTTTTTACGTGGGCTATTTCTCGCAGCACGTGGTGAGCGCCATTTCCGAAACCATCAAGGCGCGCCTCGATACGGCCGGCGCGGCCGGGCCCACCCGGCGGCGCATCTTTTCCTCGTTCATCGAGATGTCGCAAAACATCATGCATTATTCAGCCGACAGCCTGACGCCCGATGCGCAGCTGGACCAGCAGATGCGGCGCGGCTCGTTTTGCATCGGCACGCGCGGCGACAGCTTTTTTCTGCTGTGCGCCAACCCCGTCTCGACCGACAACGTGGCGCAGATCCGCGCCCGCCTGGAACCGCTGCACACGATGACGATGGAAGAAATCCGCCTCGCCTACAAGAAGGCCCTGCGCGAGGA
The DNA here is from genome assembly GCF_001758725.1 of Janthinobacterium sp. HH106. Classification (NCBI taxonomy): domain Bacteria; kingdom Pseudomonadati; phylum Pseudomonadota; class Betaproteobacteria; order Burkholderiales; family Oxalobacteraceae; genus Janthinobacterium; species Janthinobacterium sp. HH106. The sequence goes on from NZ_LRIC01000041.1 coordinate 8,900, forward strand.
AGCGCCATCGGACAGCAAGGGCGCGGGCCTGGGTTTTCTCACCATGGCGCGCGATGCCAGCGAGCCGCTGGAATTCGAATTCGTCCAGGACCCACAGGAACCTGGCCACACCATCTTCTGCATCAAAGCCATCATTTGAAAGAGCCGACTCAGGAAAGCATATGCAATTACCGTCACCACTGTTCATCGCCGCGACCCCGAGTTCGCCCGAAATCGACTTCCGTTTCGAGCAGCACACCCTGTCGATCAAGGGCGAGTCGTATCCGGAAAACGCGGCCGCCTTCTATGGTCCGCTGATCGCCGCCGTGCGCGCCTATCTGGAAGGCTGCCGCGAAGCTGCCATCACCGTCAACGTCTCGCTGGCCTACTTCAACAGCTCCAGCACGAAGATGCTGTTTACCCTGTTCGACACCCTGAACCAGGCGGCCGTGGACGGCAACCAGGTGCGCCTGAACTGGTATCACGACGAGGACGACGACACCATCCTGGAATTCGGCCAGGAGCTGCAGCAGGATTTTACGGCCCTCGACTTCCACGACCATCCCGTGCAGGGCAGCTAGGGCATGCGCGCCGCCATCTCCGAGTCCGGCCTGGAGCCCGACCTGTTCACCGTGGAAGCGGCAGCGCTGGCCGCCGCGCGCCGCATGCACGCCGACGCCAACGCCTCGGGCGCGGAACAACGGCGCGTGCTCGGTGAACTGATCGTTCACTACGAGCGGCTGATGCGCGAGACGCGCCGCCTGATCGGCCGCAGCGACCGCGCCGAGCGCGACATGCATCTGCTGAACCGCCAGCTGCAAACCCTGGCCGGCCAGCTCGAATACCGCGCCACGCACGACCCGCTGACGGGCGCCCTGAACCGCGGCGCCGTGATCGACCACGCCTCGCGCTGCCTGGCGCAGGGTGACATGGCGCTGATCGTGCTCGATATCGACCTGTTCAAGCAAGTCAACGACGACTTCGGCCACCCGGCCGGCGACGGCGTGATCCAGGCCGTGGTCGACTGTTTGAAAGGATTATTGGGACAGGAAACGGCCATCGGCCGGGTCGGCGGCGAAGAGTTTTCCGTCGTCTGGCCCACCTCCTCGCGCGACGAAGCGGCGCAAGTGGCGCAGCGCATCTGCGAGACGGTCGGCAGCCAGCGCCATGCGGCGCCCATCACGCGCGCCATCACCATCAGCGTGGGCCTGAGCTGGAACCGCGCCGGCACGCCGTTCGAAACGGCCTACAGCCATGCGGACCAGGCCCTGTACCAGGCCAAGCGCGAAGGACGCAACTGCGTGCGCCAGTGGCTGGAGAGTTAAGTCGATGCGCTGAATCAGCGCAGCTGTTCGCGCGCCATGCTGCCGTCGCGGCGCATGGCCGCTGCCGCGCGCTGCATCGCCGCCACCTGCGCCTCGGGCACCTTGAGGTTGCAGGCCAGGTAAGTCTGCACGCGGTTGAAAGTCAGCAGGGGCACCACCTTGCCTTCCCATTCCTTGCCGACGAAAGGCTTGCTGCCCACCGCCAGGCCGACTGCCCACAGGTCGATGCGCCCGAGCAGCAGCTTTTGCGGATTGATCCACTCCTGCGTGACAGGCGCCACGTTCATGCCGTGCTGGCGCAGGTAGTCGTCGCGCGCGTCGCCCAGCACCGTGCCGATCACCAGGCCGCGCGCATCGGCCAGGGTGCGCAGCGCCAGATGCCGCTCGGCCAGGCCATACAGTATCCACTCCGCTTCGTTGAGGGGGCCGATCCAGCGAAATTGCGCTTCGCGCTCTTGCGTGCGCGTGGTGGAAAAGATGCAGGTGTCAGGCTCGCGCAGCGCCTGCGCATACGCGCGCTTCCACGGCAGCAGTTCCATCGTATAGCCGATGCCGGCGCGCGCCATGATGTCACGCACCTTCAGCGTTTCGCGTCCCACGACGACATTGCCTTCCATCATGCTCGACGGCGGCAAATGCTCGCCGACGATGCGCAGGCCCGCCGCCCCGGCCGCCGCCGGCAGCAACAGCGCCGCCAGCAGCCATGCCATGCTTGCTTGTTTCATGCTTGCCTTCTTCTACCACAGGGGATACGCAGCCCTGCACCTGCAGGATGGTACCATCGGCCCCCGCCGGCCATGGCCAAAGGTTGTCAGCTAAACCATTATTTTTCCGTAACGTGGCTCAGGGCCAACGCCGGGATCATCATGCGAGGGGAGGATGGCGAGAAAAACAAGTGGCGGAAAACAGTAGGAGTCGAACCTACGGGAGAACGTCTGACGCCCTCCACCGGGTTTGAAGCCCGGCCACATCACCGGATGAGTGTGCTTTCCGCGGTGCCTGAGCTAGCTGTTGGGGCTGCGGTGTAGGACCACAACGCCTGCGGGCGCAATAGATGCCCATTGCCAACACGGCGAGTATAACCGACGCGGTCGAAGAATTCCAAGACCTGGATCGCCCGCTTGCGGCCCAGGCCGCTGGCGTCACGGAAAGTGGCCGCGCCCACGGCGCCATTGCCTGCCGGTAAGCCGGCATCCTCTTCCGCCTTGCGCGCCAGTTCCCGCACCAGTTGCGCCAGCTCGGCCAGCGCCGCCTGGTGATAGAACAGGTCGTGCACCACCTGGCTGATCTGCCCTGCCTTGGCAAGCTTGCGCAGGAGCCGGCGCGTTTCGTCCTCGGCCAGGCCGAAGTCGCGCGCCAGGTCGCGCGTCCAGGGCGGATCGGCACGCCCCTGCTCCAGCGCGGCCAGCAAGGGCTCGGCCATGGCCTGCTCCTGCGGCGTCAGTTCCACGCTGTGCGTCGGCAAGTGCAGGCTGGCGCCGCGCGCCAGGATGCTGCCCTGCGCCAGCAAGCCTTCGACCAGATGGCTCCACAAGGCGTCTTCCATCTCCGCGTCGACGATGCGCTTCAGCCGCCACAGTTCCGGCCCCGCCTCGTCTGGAGCACGCGCGTGGAAGGCCGCCAGTGCGGTGAGCACCCGCTCTTGCAGCGCCAGCAACGCGGGCGGCGCCACCAGCAGTGCATCGCCGCCGCGCAGGGCGATGCGCCGCGTGTCGGGCGGCAGCGCCAGGGCATGCGCCGGCAGCAGGGACAGGCGCACCAGCAGCGACTCGCGCAGCCCCAGCGGGCTTTGCGCCAGCAGGGCCGCATAGTCGCCGTGCGCGACAAACGCCGCCAGCGCATCGAGCCACGCCAGCCTGGCCGGGCTGCGCCGCTTGCGCGCCGGGCCGAACGGATCGAGCACCATGCCGCCGCCCACCGTCTGCGTCGCCTGCGCGTTGCGCACGACGAAGCGGTCGCCCGGCACGCCGTGCATGGGCGCCTCGAACACCAGTTGCACCCTGCCCGTCTGGCCCGGCGACAGGGTTTCGCCATCGAGCATGACGGCGCGCGCCAGCTGGTGCGCCGCGCCCAGGTGCACGTGCAGCGGCGACCAGGCTTTCAGCTGCACGCCGGCATCGGGCAGCAGGGTCAGTTCCACGTCCAGGCGCTCGGAACACTGCGCCAGCTCGGGCGCGACGATCCAGTTGCCCCGTTCGATGCGCTCGCGGTCGATGCCGGCCAGGTTCAGCGCCAGGCGCTGGCCTGCCATGCCCGTCTCGGCCGCGCGGTTCTGCGCATGGATGCTGCGCACGCGCGCAGGCGCGCCGCCGGGCGCCAGCTGCAGCATGTCGCCCACCTGTGCGCATCCCGCCAGCGCCGTGCCGGTGACGATGGTGCCCTGCCCCGACAAGGTGAACACGCGGTCCACGCCCAGGCGGAACAGCCGGCGCTCGTCGCGTTGCGGCAGGCTGCGCGCCACCTGCGTCAGGTGCGCCAGCAAGGCGGCCACGCCCGCATCGTTGTCGCGATGGGCGGCGGTGGGGAAGACCGGGCTGCCCGCCAGCGGCGTGCCGGCCAGCAGCGCTTCGATGTCCGCCTCCACCTGCGCCACGCGGGCGCTGTCTGCGCGGTCGATCTTGGTCAATGCCACGGCGCCGCGCGTCACGCCCAGCAGCTGCAAGATGGCCAGGTGCTCGTGCGTCTGCGGCATGACGCCGTCGTCGGCCGCCACCACGAGCAGTGCGAAGTCGATGCCCGTCACGCCGGACGCCATGGTGCGGATGAATTTTTCGTGGCCTGGCACGTCGATCACGCCCAGCACCGTGCCATCGGCCAGCGGCAGATAGGCGTAACCGAGTTCAATCGAGATGCCGCGCGCCTGCTCTTCCTTGAGGCGGTCCGTGTGCACACCGGTCAATGCGCGCGTGAGGGTCGTCTTGCCATGGTCGATATGGCCTGCGGTGCCGACGATCATGCGGACAACTCGGCGAGCTGCGCGATGAAAGCCGTCTCGTGCACCGCTTCCAGGCAGCGCAAATCGAGCCACAACGTGTCCTGGCCGATGCGGCCAATGACGGGACGCGGCAAGGCGCGCAAACGCTGTTCCAGCGCGCCCAGCGGATTGCTCAGGCGCGAACCGGGGGCGCTGCGGACGGCCAGGCCAAAGCTGGGCAGCTGGTCGACGGGCAAGGCGCCGCTGCCGATCTGGCTGGTCACGGTTTCGGCGCTGACCACATAGGCGGCACCGAGTACGCTTTGCAGCAGCGGCAGCAGGGTTTGCGCCTGCGCGCGCATGGCGCAAGCGGGACGCGTCAGCAGGCGCAAGGAGGTCAGGCGTTCGGCCAGCAAGTCCGGTGCGCGGTACAGCTGCAGCACGGGGGCCAGGGCCGCCAAGGTGAGTTTGCCCACGCGCAGCGCGCGTTTCAGAGGATTGCGCTTGATCTTCGCGATCAAATCGGCACGCCCGACGATGACGCCGCATTGCGGGCCACCCAGCAATTTATCGCCGCTGAAGGTCACCAGGTCGGCGCCCGCCGCTATCGTCTCGCGCACCGTCGTTTCATGCGGCAGCCCGTATTGCGCCAGGTCGACGAGGGTGCCGCTGCCCAGGTCCACGGCCGTCGGCACGCCGTGTTGTGCCGCCAGCGGCACCAGTTCGTCGAGCTCCACGCTTTTCGTGAAACCGGTGATCGCGTAATTGCTGCAATGGACCTTCATCAGCAAGCTTGTCTGCGCGTTGATCGCGTCCGCATAATCGGCCAGGTGCGTGCGGTTGGTGCTGCCCACTTCGCGCAGCACGGCGCCCGCGCGCGTCATCACGTCGGGAATGCGGAAGGCGCCGCCGATTTCCACCAGCTCGCCGCGCGAGACGACGACCTCTTTATTCTGCGCCAGGGTGTTGAGCATCAGCAGCACGGCGGCCGCATTGTTGTTGACGATGGTGGCCGCTTCGGCCCCCGTCAGTTCGCGCAGCAGTTCCTCGACCAGGTCGTCGCGGTCGCCGCGCTTGCCCGTTTCCAGGTCAAATTCCAGGTTCATCGGCCACTGCAGCGCTTCCACCACGGCTTGCACGGCGGCGTCGGGCAGCAAGGCGCGGCCCAGGTTCGTGTGCAGCACGGTGCCCGTCAGGTTGAACACGGGGCGCAGCCGCGGTTGCGCTTGCGATTGCAGCCGTTCGTCCACCTGCGCGACGATGGCGGCGATCGACGCGCCCTCTTCGCCGAAGTTACCAAAACCCGCACCGGCCAGCATGGCGGTGCGCAGTTCGGCCAGCACGGCGCGCGCGCAGGCCAGGGTCTGCACGCGGCCGTAGTGCGCAATCAGGGCCAGGCAAGCCGCGTCGCCCAGGATGCGGTCTACCGATGGCAGGCGCACGGTCTGCCCCGTCGTCATGCTGGCTGGCCCTCGCCGCTTTCGCTCTTCCCCAGCCACAGCAGCGGATTGCCGCTGGCGCGCTGGTAGCCCGCTTCGCCCACCAGCAGGTCGAGCATCAGGCTGGCCAGGTCGTCGGCCAGCGGTTCGACGTTGTAATCGTGTTCCTGGTTGAAGACTTTTCGATAGGTATGGCAATCGTCGCAGGTTTCCGCGCGCGCCACCTTTTTCGGGTCATTCGCCTTGTTCGGCAATTTGTCGTCCTTCGCCGTCACGGGGTCGAACGGCGCGGCGTCGGCCGCATCGAGGCCCTGGTAGGCGATCTTGCCGTTCTGTTCGCAGGTCGAGCATTTCACGCGCACCATATGCCATTCGCTTTCGCAGATGCCGCAATGCAGGTAGCGGTAGCCCTGCGACTGGCCGCCGATGCGGATCACGCTGGCGACCGGGTGCGAACCGCAGACGGGGCACAGGGTGCCCGTTTCCAGGTCCGGCACGCGCGCGGCGCGCAATTCGCTGGCCGATACCGACCACAGGATTTGCAGGGCGGCCGCGACGAACGGCGCGTGCATGGGATTGAGGTTGTCGCCGTTTTCATCGAGCACGGCATCGGCGCAGGCGTCCAGCGCTGTCGCGTCGAGCGCGCGCAGCTGGGCCAGCACCTGCGTCAGGCCGCCGGACAGGGCCGGCTGGCGTGCCGCCGTGGCGGCCAGTTCATCGAGCAGGCTGGCAAAGATGTCGCGCCAGACGGGCGGACGGGCGCCGCTGACGGGCAGCACTGGCATGCGGTGCTGGATCGCGCGGCGCAGTGCGTCGGGGTCGGCGGCAGGCACGGCGCCGGGCGCCAGTTTTCCCACCACGGCGGCCTGCGCATCGGCCAGCGCGGCCATCAGCAGCAGATAGCCCTGCATGCCCGCGTCGACGGGGATGCCCTTGATATTGCCCTGCGCCAGTTCGCGCAAGCGCTGTGCACGCGCCGTAAACAGGCTGACTGGCTGCGGCAGCAGCAGGCGCGGAATCGCGTTGTGGTCCAGGCCTTCGATTTCGCCTGGCTGGAGTATGCGTTGTACCAATGGAGTTTTCCCATCAAAAAAAGCACAACACGGCCAGCGGAGTTGGCTGTGCTGTAAAAGTATTTTAATCGATAAAAAGAAAGGGGCCAGTCCTGGGGGACTGGCCCTGGCATACGAAAACGCCGGCGGCGGAGCATGTCGGCTTACGCGAAGCTAAGCCGACCTACCCTGCTGCCTACTTTCTCGTATTACGGATTACCGATTCAAACCACTTCGGATGGTGCTTGCGCGCCCAGCCGTAGGTGACGGTGCCGCGCACCATGGCGCCGATCGAGCCCTTGACCCACAGAGCGGCATAGATGTGCACGATGATGGCGCAGATGATGCCGAATGCGCAACCGGCATGCAGCAAGGCGGCAAAGCGCACGACGTCGATCGGGAAATAGAACGCGAAGTACGCGCGCCAGATCACGATGCCCGACAATAGCAAGCCCACCATGCAGAACAGCAGCACGAAGAACAGGATCTTCTGGCCGGCATTGTATTTGCCGATCTTCGGAAGCTTCTCCTCGCGGTTGTTGAGCACGTCGTCCATCTGTTTCAGCCACTGCTTGTCGCCGTCCTCGAACTTGTTGTGGTGCCAGAAGCGCACCACGAGGATGGCGAACGAGACGAACATCACCAGGCCGGCAAACGGATGCAAAATGCGCGTCCATTGCCCGCCGCCGAACAGGTTCGCCAGCCACGCCATCGAGGGATGGAACATGGCCAGGCCGGACAGGGCCAGCATGACGAAGGTGATGGCCGTGACCCAGTGATTCGTGCGCTCATTGGGGTTGTAGCGCTCGATCAAGGGATTGCCATCCTTGTCGCGCAGCTTGCCATCGTGAAGGTCACTATGCTTCATGCTGTTCCTCCCGGATGCGCTTGGCCTCTTCCAGCGCCTCGTGCTCTTCGTCCTTGCTCACTTCGTTCGGGCCGACACGCGTGTAATGGAAGAAGCCTGCCAGTGCCGTGGCAGCCATGCCGGCCACCGCCAGCGGCTTGGACCAGCCCTTCCAGAAGCCCACCATCGGGCTGATGCGCGGGCGTTCCGGCAAGTTCGAATACAGCTTCGGCTTGTCGGCATGGTGCAGCACGTACATCACGTGCGTGCCGCCCACGCCCAGCGGATCGTACAGGCCTGCATTTTCGAAACCGCGCGACTTCAGGTCGACGATGCGCTCTTCCGCATGCACCTTCATGTCTTCCTTGGTGCCGAAGACGATGGCGCCCGTCGGGCAGGTTTTCACGCAGGCCGGTTCCTGGCCCACGGCGACGCGGTCCGAGCACAAGGTGCACTTGTAGGCGCGGTCGTCCTTTTTCGAAATGCGGGGCACGTCGAAAGGACAGCCGGCCACGCAGTAGCCGCAGCCGATGCAGTTTTCCTGGTGGAAATCCACGATGCCGTTCGTGTATTGCACGATGGCGCCCGGCGCCGGACAGGCTTTCAAACAGCCCGGGTCCTCGCAGTGCATGCAGCCATCCTTGCGGATCAGCCACTCGAGGTTGCCGTCGTTGTTTTCGTGTTCGGCAAAACGCATCACCGTCCACGATTGCGGCGTCAGGTCCGTCGGATTGTCATAGGTGCCATGGTTTTCGCCGACTTCGTCGCGCAAGTCGTTCCATTCCATGCACGCCGTCTGGCAAGCCTTGCAGCCGATGCATTTCGACACATCGATCAGCTTGGCCACGGTGCCCGTTACCGGACTGCGCGCTTGCGGCGGCGTTACCGTGGTCGCCGACAGGCGCCGGATATCTAAGGATTGCAGTGCCATTATTGAGCTCCCATCATGCTTTTTCCACCTTCACGAGGAAGGACTTGAATTCCGGCGTTTGCGAATTCGCATCCCCCACGCCCGGCGTCAGGGTGTTGATCAGATACCCCGGCTTGGCCACGCCCGTAAAGCCCCAGTGCAGCGGCAGGCCCACGGTATGCACCGGCTTGCCTTCGATCATCAAGGCCTTGATGCGCTTGGTGACGACGGCCTTGGCGATGATGTGCCCGCGCTTGGAACTGACGCGCACTTCCCCGCCAGCCACGACGCCGATGCTCTTGGCCAGCTCTTCGCCGATTTCAACGAATTGCTGCGGCTGGATGATGGCGTTCAGGCGCGCATGCTTGGTCCAGTAATGGAAATGCTCGGTCAAACGGTAGCTGGTGGCCACATGCGGATATTCCTCGTGCGTGCCGAACATTTTCCGGTCATCGGCGAACACGCGCGCGGCCGGATTGCTGGTCGCCTGCGGGTTTTTCGGATGCATGGGGTTGTAGCCCAGCGGATTTTCGAACGGCTCGTAATGTTCGGGGAACGGCCCTTCGGCCATGGCGCCGCGCGCAAAGAAGCGCGCCACGCCCTCGCCCAGCATGATGAACGGACCCATGCCGTTTTCCGGCGGTTCATCGGCCTTGAAGTCGGGAATGTCGGCCCCGCTCCAGTTCGTGCCATTCCATTCGATCAACTTGCGGGTCGGATCGAAGGCCTTGCCCTTCAAGTCGCACGAGGCGCGGTTGTACAGCACGCGGCGGTTCGCCGGCCACGCCCAGGCCCAGCCCAGAGTCTGGCCGATGCCGGTCGGGTCGCTGTTGTCGCGCCGTCCCATCTGGTTGCCCGCCTGCGTCCAGCTGCCGGCGAAGATCCAGCAACCGCTGGTGGTCGTGCCATCGTCGCGCAATTGCGCAAACGAGGCCAGCTGCTCGCCCTTTTTCACCAGCAGCTTGGTCGGATCTTTCGGATCGTACAAGTCGGCCAGCGCCTTGCCGTTGAATTCGCGGGCGATTTCTTCCGGCTGCGGGTTATGCGGCTGCGCATAATTCCACGTCAGGTTGACGATAGGATCGGGGAACTTGCCGCCCTCTTTCTTGTACATGCTGCGCATGCGCAAGAACAGGCCCGACATGATCTCCAGGTCGCTGCGCGCCTGGCCCGGCGGTTCGGCCGCCTGCCAGTGCCACTGCAGCACGCGCGAGGAACTGACCAGCGAACCGCGTTCTTCGGCGAAGCAGCTCGTCGGCAAGCGGAACACTTCCGTCATGATCTTGGTGGGATCGACTTCGTGGTATTGCCCGTGCGCCTTCCAGAATTCGCCCGTTTCAACGGCCAGCGGGTCCATGATGACGAGGAACTTCAGCTTCGACAGCGCTTCCGTGACCTTCTGCTTGTTCGGCGCGGACGCCAGCACATTGAAGCCCTGGCAGATATAGCCCGTCATCTTGCCTTGGTGCATGTTCTCGATGGCTTGCATCAAGTCATACGGTTTGTCGAGTTTCGGCAGGTAGTCGAAGGCGTAGTTATTGTCCGCGGTGGCGAAATCGCCCCACCACGTCTTCATGAAGCTGACGTGGAATTTGCGGTAATTGCTCCAATAGCTGAGCTGGTTCGGCCGCAGCGGCTTGGTGGCGCGCGCGGCGATGTAGGCGTCGAAATCCTGCTCGCCCTCGTTCGGCAAGGTCATGTAGCCTGGCAACAGGTTCGACATCAGGCCCAGGTCGGTCAAGCCCTGGATGTTCGAGTGGCCGCGCAAAGCGTTCATGCCGCCGCCCGCGATACCCATGTTACCCAGCAGCAACTGCACCATGGCGCCCGTGCGGATGGTCTGCGCGCCCGTCGAGTGGTGCGTCCAGCCCAGCGCGTACAGGATGGTACCGGCGCGTCCCGGCACGGCGGTCGAAGCCAAAGCTTCCGCCACCTTGTGGAACTTGTCGGCCGACACGCCGCACGTCCGCTCGACCATCTCGGTCGTGTAACGCGAGTAGTGCTTCTTCATCATCTGGTAGACGCAGCGCGGGTGTTCCAGGGTCGGGTCGACCTTGGCGTAGCCGTCGTCGCCGATCTCGTAATCCCAGGTGGCCTTGTCGGTGTACTTGCCTTTTTCCTTGTCGAAACCCGAGAACAGGCCGTCCTCGAACGCATAGTCTTCGCGCACGATGAAAGGCATGTCCGTGTAGTTGCGCACGTACTCATGCTGGATCTTGTCGTTCGTCAGCAGATAATTGATGATCGCGCCGAGGAAGACGATGTCCGTGCCGGTACGCGTGGCGCAGTAGTAATCTGCCACGGATGCGGTACGGGTAAAACGCGGATCGACAACGATCAGCTTGGCCTTGTTATGCGCCTTCGCTTCCGTGACCCATTTGAATCCGCAAGGATGTGCTTCTGCTGCATTGCCGCCCATAACCAGGATCACGTCGGCATTCTTGATATCGACCCAATGATTCGTCATCGCGCCACGGCCAAACGTCGGGGCAAGACCTGCCACCGTCGGTCCGTGTCATACACGCGCCTGATTATCAAAGGTCAGCATCCCCATGCTGCGCACTGTCTTGTGGGTCAGATACCCGACCTCGTTGCTGCCGGCGGACGCGGCAAGCATGCCGGTGGAGAGCCAGCGGTTGACGGTCTTGCCGTCGGCATTCTTTTCGATCAGGTTGGCGTCGCGGTCATCCTTCATCAGGCGCGCGATCTTGTCGAGCGCCACATCCCAGGAGATCGGTTGCCATTCCGTGCCGCCCGGTGCGCGGTATTCGGGCACTTTCAGGCGGTTCGGGCTGTGGATGAAGTCGACCAGGCTGGCGCCTTTCGGGCACAGCGTGCCGCGGTTCACCGGGTGATCGGCATCGCCTTCCACGTGGATGATGCTGGAGACGGCATTTTTCGCGCCATCGCCCAGGCCATACAGCAGGACGCCGCAGCCAACGGAACAGTAAGGACAGGTATTGCGGGTCTCGGTCGTGCGAGCCAGCTTGTATTGCCGTACCTCTGCCAACGCCTGCCCCGGCGCGAAACCGAGCAAGGCGAGGCTGGAGCCAGCAATCGTGGCGCCAGTGACCCGAAGGAACTGGCGCCTGGATATCTGAACCATATCAGACCTCTATGATGTGAGTAAATAAAAAGTCATACGGCGTCATGACAGTGTCATATCCATAAGATATAAGCACCATGCCTGTGCCGTATGAGGCGTATTTTACCCCTCAAAGGCAATCAAGGCTCAGTCCACCGGAAAAAATTGCACATAGTCAACATTATTTTATCGGTACCGAATAGTTCCTCTAAACAATACCATCCTGCCCATGCAGCGCCCGCCATGAAAAAAAACCCGCTCACGTGAGCGGGTTTTTTATGGATGAGACCGAACTTGCCAGCGAATTTACAGGCTGTAGCGCAAGGTCAACGCCACGTTGCGCGGCGCGCCAGGCAAGCTCAGGTTCGGGCTGGAACCATGGCCTGACACGATGTAGCGCGTGTCGCCGATATTGTTGATGTTCAGCTGCACTTCATAGCGGCCCGTGCGGTAGGCAGCCATGGCGTCGGCCGTCACGTAGCCCGGCAGCACGACCGTGTTGCCCGGATTGGCGAAGCGGCTGCCGACGGCATTCGCGCCGCCGCCCACCGTGAAGCCGTGGCCCAGGTCTTTCGTCAGCCACAGATTGGCCATGTTGCGCGCCGTCAGGGTGGCGCGCTTGCCCTTGATGGCCACCGAACTGGCCGTCGTCGTGCCCGGCGCATTCACGCTGCGGTCGACGGCGATGGAATCGGTGATGGTGGCGTCCAGGTAAGCATAACCGGCCATCATTTTCCAGCCGTCATGCAAGTCCGCGTTGAAGGTCAGTTCCAAACCATCCGTGCGCTGCGTGCCGACGGGCACGATGCGGTTCGTGATCGGGTCGCTGGTCTTGATGTTGTCGCGTTCCAGACGGAACAGCGACACGGTGGCGTTGGCGCGGCCGCCCCACAGGTCGTACTTGGCGCCCACTTCCGTGTTGCGCGTGGTTTCCGGCGCCAGGTCGGCATTGTTGGCGGCCAGGGCGAAGTTCTCGCCGCTGGGCTGGAACGAGCGGCTCCACGACGCGTAGTACGATTGCATGGCGCCCGGTTGCCAGACGAGGCCGGCGCGGGGGCTGTAGGCCGAATCCGTGCGCGACAGGTTGGCCGTCGTTACGCCAAGCGCATTGGCCAGGCGCGACTGCTGCTTGTAGCGGTCATAGCGCAGGCCGGCCAGCGCCTTCCACTCGTCGCTGAAGCTGATGGCGTCCTGCACGTAGGCGGCGGCCGTGTCGTAGGTGCCGAAGGTATCGCCGCGCGCGCCCAGCTTGCTGCGGTCGACCACAGGCAGGACGGGATGGGAGATCGAGACATTCGTCGCCACCACGGTCGAGGCCCAGCTCGACGCATCCTTGTTTTGCTTGCCGAACTCGGCGCCGTACAGCACTTCGTGGCGCAGGCCGCCCGTGACCAGCTTTTGCGTCAATTCCGTCTGGTTGAACCAGCCGCTCTCGTCGCGGTTGAGCTTGGCATGACCGAGGCTCATCGTGCCTTTGACTTCGTTGACGTTGCCGGAAATATTCGTGTTGTTGCGGTCCAGGTGGTAATCGTAATAGCGGAAGGCATTGCGCAGCGACAAGGTATCGCTGAACTTGTGCGTCAGGGTGGCGGCCGTGGAGACCACGCGCGACTGGCTGAAGTCCGCATCGCGGGCATTCGCCGCGCCATAATATGTGCCCGCATCGACGGCGACGGGACGGCCCTGGTAGGACGGGATGCCGAAGTCCGTCAGGCGGCGGTCTTCCAGGTAGTCGCCCTGCAGCAGCAGTTTCGTCGCGTTTGAGAGGCGGATGGCCACGGATGGCGCCAGCGCCGTGCGGTTGATGAATTGCTGCTCGCGGTAGCTGTCCGACAATTCGCGCGCGCCCGTGAAGCGCCAGTCCACCGTCTCGCCGACACGGCCCACGTCGACTTCGCCGCGGCGCCCTGCCGTATTGGTCAGGCTCAGGGCCACGTCCGTGATATCGATGCCGGGCTTCTTGGTGATGCGGTTCACCAGGCCGCCCGAGGAACCGCGGCCGTACAGCACGGCGGCCGGTCCCTTGATCACTTCCAGGCGCTCGACGTTCGACAGGTCGCGGAAATACAGCGCGTCATCGCGGAAGCCGTCGACGAACTGGTCGCCGATGGCCGTGAAGCCGCGGATGAACACCTGGTCGCGTTGGCCGTCGCCCGCGGACAGGCCCACGCCAGGGATGTTCTTCATGATGTCCTGGATCGACATGGCGTTCTGGTCGCGGATGACGGCGGCCGGCACCACGTTGATCGTTTGCGGCACGTCGCGCAGGGCCATTTCCGTCTTGGTGCCGCTGGCGGAGGTGGCGGCGACATAGCCATCCTTGTCCTTCGATGCCGTCACGGTGACGGCGGGCAAGCTTTCCTGCGCCCAGGCCGCCAATGGCGTGGCGCCCAAGGTCAAGGCGCCCAGTACGGCGATGGTGATCGGTTTACATCCTGGCTTGCGACGTTGCTGCATACAATTCCCTGGTCGATGTTTTAATACGAATGATTATCATTAGTATTTTATCAGGCGAACATGCATAAAGTAAGCGTTTCTGTAAGTGATAGTACTTATGGACTAGGTACTTGATGTAAAAACACAACAGGAAATCAATATCAAAAAATAATTAAAATTGCCGTAAGAAACTATTTCTCTGCGTCAATGCTATACTTGCGGCTTGCTGGGCAACGGTCAGCCTGACCGGCACGCCCCCTGTTTCACCTCCAACGCCACGCTCAGCGCGGCGCGCCGCACAGCCATCACGCGGCACCCGAAGACCCCGATCCCCTGCGCCTCGCGGCGCCTGTCCGCCCCTGCTGGCGGCGGCGATCATGACTATTAAACTGTTAGGAATTACATGAAAAACCTGAACATCGGCAGCCGCCTTGGCGTCGGCTTTGCTGTCGTATTGCTGTTGCTTGCCGCCTTGACCATCACCGCCCTCGTGCGCATGCAAACGGCCAGCGACCTGACTTACCGCCTGATCAATACCAGCATCAAGAACCAGCGCATGGTGGCCGAATGGTCGAAGATCATTGAACTCAACAGCGTGCGCGGCGTCGCCTCGTTCGAAATCACCGATCCTGTCGTGCGCGCCAAGATCGAGGAGGACTTGAAAGTCGATGCGGAGCGTTCCAGCAAGCTGCAGGACGACATCGTCGCATCCTTGCTCAACCCTGCCGTGATCGAGCAATTCAAGGTCGTGCGCAAGGTACGCACCGATTACGTGACGACGCGCGCGCGCGCCTTCAAGATGAAGGCCGACGGCGACATGGCAGGCGCCAAGATCGTGTTCGACAAGGAAGTCGCGCCCATCACCGTGGCCTATCTGGCCGAAGTGAAGCGCTTCGCCAACATGCAGATCAAGGCGGCCGACGGCGTCGGCGCCAGCATCATCGAAGCGTACAGCAGCACGCGCATCTTCCTGATCACCATGGGCGTGCTGGCCGTGCTGATGGGCATCGGTTTTGCGTGGTGGATCACGCGCTCGATCACCGGTCCCATCCGCGATGCCGTGAAAGTGGCGGAAACCGTGGCAGCAGGCGACCTGAGCAGCACCATTACGGCACAGGGCCGCGATGAAACGGCCCAGCTGATGCATGCGCTGAAAACCATGAACGACAGCCTCGTCGGTATCGTGGGCCAGGTGCGCAGCGGCACCGACACCATCGCCACGGCATCGGCGGAAATCGCCGCCGGCAACCAGGACCTGTCCTCCCGCACGGAACAGCAAGCCAGTTCGCTGGAAGAAACCGCCTCGTCAATGGAAGAACTGACGTCGACCGTGAAACAGAATGCCGACAACGCGCGCCAGGCGAATAAGCTGGCCGGCGACGCGGCCGGCATCGCCAGCCGCGGCGGCGCCGTGGTGGCCGAAGTGGTCGCCACCATGGGCGAGATCAATACCTCGTCGAAGAAAATCGTCGACATCATCTCCGTCATCGACGGCATCGCCTTCCAGACCAACATCCTGGCCTTGAACGCGGCCGTGGAAGCGGCGCGCGCCGGCGAACAGGGACGCGGCTTCGCCGTCGTGGCAACCGAGGTGCGCAACCTGGCGCAGCGCTCGGCAGCGGCGGCGAAAGAGATCAAGGGCCTGATCGACGATTCCGTGCAAAAGGTCGACGTGGGCACGGACCTGGTCGACAAGGCCGGCAAGACGATGGAAGAAATCGTGCAAAGCATCGGCTTCGTCACCTCCATCATGAGCGAAATCAGCAACGCCAGTGAAGAGCAAAGCGCCGGCATCGAGCAAGTCAACCAGGCCATTTCCGAAATGGATCAAGTGACCCAGCAAAATGCGGCGCTGGTGGAAGAAGCGTCGGCAGCGGCCGAAGCGATGCAGGAACAGGCGAGCGAACTGGCGCAGGTGGTCAGCGTCTTCCGCCTCGATGCAAACGCTGCGGCCACCGACCGTTTCAGCGCCAAGGCGGCGCAGCGCAGCGCGCCGGCAACCCCGGCAGCGCCGGTCCGCAAGGCCTCCATCCCTGCCCTGCGCCTGCCCGCGACGCGCGCCAGCAGCAAGGCGGGCGCACCGGCAGAAGGCGAGTGGGAAGAGTTTTAAATCTGCTGCAGCAAGCCGCGCGCCATCAAGCCGCGCGCGCTTGCGCTGTGGCGATCAGTGCCGCCAGCTCGCGCGGCGCGGATTGCCCCAGAAATTCCAGCGCCAGCGCCTCGGGATCGATGGCGGCATCCATCGGCAAGCCATGCTCGAAACCGCCCACCATGGTGCGGCAGAAATGCGGCGATTCGGCCCGCGTTTCCACATACCAGCAACCCGCATGACCCTGCACGAAGTATTCGCCGATAAAGTAGCCGAGCATGGTTTTCACCCATTGCCAGCTCTCGTCGCGGATGACGATGGTGCGCATGGCCGCATCGATGTACGGCAGGTACTCGGCCGCATTGGTCAGCACTTCGTGCGCGGGCTGGATGCCCAGGCGCTCGACAAAATTCACCAGCGACGCGCCCAGCGCGTCATAGTAGGCATCAAAAGCCGTTTGGCTTTGCTGCAATAATTGTTCTTGTTCGTACGACAGCATTCACACTCCACAGACATTCAACAATTCCGCCCATGCCGAGAAATGGCGCGGAGCAGACTTTCCCCTATTTTACGCCACGCTCACATCGACGCCCGCGCGCTGCAGCAAGGCCTGGTTGCGGGCGGACAGATGCGTCACCTGCAGGTGCTTGCCCGCCTTGTCGTAGCGCTCGTACAAGGCTTCGATGGCGGCAATGGCCGAGTGATCGGCCATGTGCAGATGCCGGCAATCGAGGATGACGCGGACCGGATCGGCGGCCGGCTGGAACAGTTCCAGGAAATGCGTGGTCGAGGCGAAAAACAGGGTGCCGTGCGGCAGGTACACGCGCACGCCCGAGCTGCCATCATCGATGTCGGCGCGCATGTCGCGCGCATGTTGCCAGGCAAAATTCAAGGCGGCAATCACGATGCCGCACAGCACGGCCATCGCCAGGTCCGTAAACACCGTGATCACCGTCACGGCGACGATCACCAGCGCATCCTGCAATGGCACCTTGCCCAGCACGCGCAAGGAACCCCAGGCAAACGTCTGCTGCGCCACGACGAACATCACGCCGACCAGCGCAGCCAGCGGGATGCGCTCGATCAGCGGTGACAGGAACAGGATGAACAATAAAATCATCACGCCGGCCGTCACGCCCGACAGGCGCGAGCGGCCGCCCGAGCTCAGGTTGATCATCGTCTGCCCGATCATGGCGCAGCCGCCCATGCCGCCAAACAGCCCCGACACGACATTCGAAGCGCCGAGCGCGATGCATTCGCGGTTCGGCTGGCCCCGCGTTTCAGTCATCTCATCGGTGAGATTAAAGGTGAGCAAGGTTTCCAGCAAGCCCACCATGGCCATCAGCGCCGCATACGGGAAGATGATGTGCAAGGTCGCCATATCCAGCGGCACGGCGGGCCAATGCAGGGCCGGCAAGCCACCGGCGATGTGCGCGAGGTCGCCCAGGGTGCGCGTGGGCAGGTGCAGGAAATGGCTGAGCACGCCCACGCCCAGGATGGCCACCAGCGCGGGCGGCACGGCTTTTGTCAGGCGCGGCAACACGTAGACGATGGCCATGGTAAGCAGCACCAGCGCGCCCATCACATACAAGGGCGTGCCTTGCAGCCAGGCCTCGCCCTGCGGCGTGGCCTGGCGAAAGTGTTCGAGCTGGGCCATGGCGATGACGATGGCCAGGCCATTCACAAAGCCCAGCATTACGGGATGGGGCACCATGCGGATCAGCTTACCCAGGCGCAAGAGGCCAAACAGCGCCATGATGATACCGCTCAGCACCACAGTCGCCAGCAGATATTGCACGCCATGCTGGGCCACCAGTGCCACGATGACGACGGCCATGGAACCGGCCGCGCCCGAAATCATGCCGGGACGCCCGCCAAAGATGGCCGTCAATGCGCAGATGATGAAGGCGCCATACAGGCCCATCAGGGGATTCAACTGTGCCACCAGGGCAAAGGCGATGCATTCGGGCACCAGGGCGAACGAGGTGGTCAGGCCCGCCAGGACATTTTTTTGTATGTTCGAGAACCACTCTTCCCGAAAACTTGCGTTGATCATTGATTCACATCCAGGGTCGGAACAGGGAAATGCGCGTCCAATGGACAGCCATCGGGAGCAACCATGCAGGCAGGCTTCGCGGGGAAGCCGCGACTAGCTTTAACGGAGAGGGAAATCGTCAGCGACTACATGGGAATGGCGAAAAGGGAAAGATTCATCAGCGCACCATGGGGTGTGGCTGAGCCTGCAGACATTATACAAGATGCGGCCGGGCCGGATGGGCGGGACCGCGGCACGCAGACGCGGGCAGGAAAATAATGTTTCCAACAGCTGTATTTACAAAATAAAAATAATTTAAATGGAATATTTTTAAATAATACTGCTGTTTCAATTGGATAGTATCTATGCAATTTTCTCCATTATTCTACACAGCAGCGGTGGAGACTGCTTACCACATTAAAAAACGGGGCGTATCCGAAAAGCCAGACGAGTAGGAAAACCGAGGAGGAATCATGACCGACGCGCAATTATATGCCAGCAATATTACAATCAACATTCTCGTTGTAATAGACACCGATCTGATTATGGCTCAGCATCCGCGTCAGACCGCCCCTGATCAGAGCAAGCCCGTGGGCCTGGCGCATACCAGCCAGTACATGATTGCCACCGACCCGCGCGGCATCAATAGCGGACAAGGCTCTGCTGACCTGAGTTTCAGGGCCAACGTGGGCGACTATGTCTCGTTCACCGGCGCGTCCATCTATGACAACGCCGATTCGGCCGTCATTGTGTATGGCATCAATTACTGGAATGGCGACAAGGTCTTCAATACCTTTGTCTCCAATACCATTACCCGCAGAAATGCGGTCATGCCGAATTCGGATTCCTCGAATGGTTTGCCGGCAATACAGCAACCGCGCAATTTTTCTAATTTCACGGCGCAGGTATCCAAATCCGGCACGGAAAATTTCTATGTCTATATTGCCGTATATAGCCTGAATGACGATGGCCAGACGCAAAGCCTGTATGGTTATTTTTATTGGGATCCACAGATTACTGTCGGTTAGTCATTTCCCGGAAATCAAATAAACTGAAGCCCTGTATTTAATTGCAGCCGACGCCGTTCAGCCGCATAGGCAAAAAAAAGCCCACCGAAGTGGGCTTTTTTATCTGCGCGTCAATCACTGCGCTGCATCTGGAGGCGAGGACGGGAATCGAACCCGTCTAAACGGCTTTGCAGGCCGCTGCATAACCTCTTTGCTACCTCGCCAGAGGAACTGCTTCGATGCGCCTTGCGGCCCACCTTGAAAACTGGAGCGGGAGAAGAGTCTCGAACTCTCGACCTCAACCTTGGCAAGGTTGCGCT
>NZ_LRIC01000042.1:0-5382 GCF_001758725.1 Janthinobacterium sp. HH106
ACAAAGCGTTGTGTTTGTCAGCTGCGAAGAAGGAAGAGTATGAAGCGTTTCGGCTCATTCGTCAACCTTCTTTTTTGCCGTTTGCTACTGCATCCGGCTCCCTCTGTTTCGCTAAAACCACTGCGTCTCATTGGGGAGGCGAACTATAGCAAAGCCACTCAAGGGCGGCAAGCTTTATTTCAGCAATTCGGCAACCGCCATGCCCACATCGGTCGTACTGGCGCTGCCGCCCATATCCGGCGTACGCGGACCATGCTCGAGCACCCGCTCGATGGCGTGCACAATCGCGTCATGCGCCGCCGTGTAATTGGCATCGCCATTACCGAGGAAGTCCAGCATCATGGCGCCCGACCAGATCATGCCGATCGGGTTGGCGATATTCTGGCCATAGATGTCGGGTGCGGAACCGTGTACCGGTTCGAAGACGGAAGGAAAAGTCCGCTCCGGATTGATATTGGCCGATGGTGCGATGGCGATCGTTCCCGTGCACGCAGGTCCCAGGTCAGACAATATGTCGCCAAACAGATTCGAAGCGACCACCACGTCGAAACGTTCGGGACTCAATACAAAGCGGGCCGCCAGGATGTCGATATGGTATTTATCCCAGCAGACCTCGGGAAAGCTCGGGGCCATCGCTTCCACCCGTTCATCCCAATACGGCATGCTGATGGCAATACCATTCGACTTGGTCGCCGATGTCAGGTGTTTTTTAGGCCGGCTTTGCGCCAGCTCAAACGCATACTTCAGGATGCGATCAACGCCTTTGCGCGTAAACACGGATTCCTGCAGCACCATTTCGCGTTCTGTCCCCTCGAACATGCGCCCGCCCACGGATGAATATTCTCCTTCCGTGTTTTCACGCACCACATAAAAGTCGATATCGCCCGGCTTTTTATTCGCCAGCGGACATGGCACGCCCCGCATCAGCCGCACGGGACGCAAGTTGACGTATTCGTCGAATTCACGCCGGAACTTCAGTAATGAACCCCACAGCGAGATATGATCGGGCACCTTGTCCGGCCAGCCCACGGCGCCAAAATAGATGGCGTCGAAATCCTTGAGCTGCGCGAACCAGTCCGAGGGCATCATTTGCCCGTGTTCCAGGTAATAGTCGCAATTGGCCCATGCCATCGTCGTAAACTGCAAGTCGATATTGAAACGGCGGGCGGCCGCTTCAATTACACGCAAGCCCTCCGGCATGACTTCATTGCCAATGCCGTCACCGGCGATGACGGCGATTTTATGTATGCTCATGGGGGAAACCCTGTTGGAAATAGACGATGGAAGCCCGTATTTACATCTGCTGCGTCACGTCCGGGTACAGACGCGCCAGCACATCGGCAGTGATCGCCGTGATGATGGGCTGCACACATTCGGCAGCCAGTTCATTGGACTTCGCGCGGCGCACCTCTTTCCATAACTCGACCAATGCGCTCTCATGACGCGCCACCGCCTGCTCGACTTCATCCTGCCAGAAGGCCGGCGCCTCGCTTTCGACAAAGTTGCCGCGGCCACGGCCAAAGTGCGCCACCGCCAGGTAACGCAGCACGCCCGCCACCACCAAGGTGCGCAGGAAGGCATCGGTAAATTGCATCGTGGGCTCATTGCGGTCCGTTCCGGAATTAAAGCCCCAGGCTGCGCCCGCAAACGTCAACGCACCAACCACACCGCCAAGCAGGGCGCCCGTGCCCAAGGTCAGGCCGCCGGAAATCAGGTCGGCCGACAGCCCTGTCGCCGCACCGGAAATCATCGCGCCCAATAGCCCGGCTTGCGCCTTGTCGATCGGCGCGCGCACGGCGAAGTTCTCCCGTATCCGGCTATTGATCTTATGCGCGTCGGTCGGGTCGAGTTTGTGCAGGATCAAAAGCTCACGCGTAGTGATACCGCTGTGCGCATTAAGCCGCGCCACCAGGCTGGCCATGGCCTTTTCCTGGCGTTGCTGCTC
The DNA here is from genome assembly GCF_001758725.1 of Janthinobacterium sp. HH106. Classification (NCBI taxonomy): domain Bacteria; kingdom Pseudomonadati; phylum Pseudomonadota; class Betaproteobacteria; order Burkholderiales; family Oxalobacteraceae; genus Janthinobacterium; species Janthinobacterium sp. HH106. Next base: position 1,946 of record NZ_LRIC01000042.1, read on the forward strand.
TGCGTTCTTGCCTATGCCAACGACCTGCAAGGCCGATTTCAGCAGCCCCTTAGAGGCGGGCTCGATGGCTTCGCGATCCTGCCCGGCCACCGCCAGTTGCGTGGCCAGCAAGTGCATCGCCTGCCGGAAACGTGCCGTATTCTGCTCTTGCCAGGCAGCAAACAAACGCGCATAGCCTGCTTGCTGCGACTGCGGCAACAATTTACCCACAGCTTCGTAAAACACGCGTTCATGCACCCAGCAGCGGGCAAAGGCATCGAGCGCCAGGACATCGCGCACGATTGGATACTGCTGCAAATGCTCGCGCCAGCGCGCCTGCTCGCCATGTTCCTCATTACCCGGACGCGGCGGCCCCATCTGATTGAGCAAGACCACCACAGGCTTATCCAGCCAGGCGAGGATTTTCATTTCCGCCGGCAAGTAGCCCGCATCCTTAGGATGTTCCGAGGAATTCACCAGGTACAACACCACGTCGGCGGAGTCCTTGGCCGTGCGCAGCGCCTGCTGGCTGAGCCAAAACGGGCGGTCGCGATAACGGTCCAGCACTTCACGCAGAAACCAGCCGATGGGATTGCCTGACTGGCCCAGGCGCTTGAGCAGACGCACGGAGTCGCCAAAGCCGGGCGTGTCCCACAATTGCAAAGCATCACCCTGTGGCGTGGCCAACAAGGTATGCGATTCGGCAAACACGGTTACGTGGGCAGCGTCGCGCACTTCGCCCACATCCACGCCGACGAGGGTACGCGCGAGTGTTGTCTTGCCATTATTCGTGTGCGAAATCAGCGCAAACTGAATCTGCACCGCGTCATCTTGCACATCTTTATTCACGTTCACACTCATGCTGCTGCCGATACTTTCAAGCCGACACCGGCATCAAGCGGGTGCAAGGCAGGGTTGAGCAAATTGACCACGGTGGCCGTGGCTTTATGGAACTGGCAGAACTGCTGCCACAAGGCGACCCGTTCCGCCAGACGCGCGCCGTTATCCGCCTGCTCGCCCGCGCGCTCCAGGTAGCTGGACTCGTCGATCAGGACAGCGATGCCGCGCGCCGACGATTGCACCAGATAATCGAGGAAGGCCCCGTGATTTTCCTTTTCCGGCGTCGCCGTCAGATTGAACAGCACGGCCGTGATATTGACTTGTGGATCGTTCAAGTCCGTGTCGCGCAAGACGTCCTGCGGCTCTTCGCCATACGACGTTGATGGACGCAGCATCATGCGGCCCTGCTCGCCAAACAGCATGAGGGCGATTTGCCCCAGGCCTTTGTGACGTGCCTCATCGACAGTAAAGCTGTACGGCAAGACGCGCAGCATGCCGCCCGTGGCCACACCGATGCTTTCATTAAGCTTGCGGAAATACGGCTGATCGAGATCCAGCGGAAACTGCCTGGCCAGGCGCGCGGCGCGCCAATTATTGACCAGGGCCAGGATCAGGCGGGGGACGACCACCAGCAGGAAAATCGTCGCCGCATACAAATGCACCCAGCGTGCGCCGCCTTCGACGGTCGTCGTTTGCGGGAAGCGCAGCGCTTCGATTTCCGCCAGCGAAAAACCTTGTAAGTGAAACAGGGCAATGGCCGGCGCAAACAGGGTCGACAGCAGGCTGTGCACCTGGCCGGCATTCAAAAAGGTGCTTTCCCAGCCGGCCGCGTATTGCGACAGGAAACCGCGCGCATACAACGAGGCGACGGCGCCAATGGCAAACATGGCAGCGCTCAGGTGGATGGTACGGCCCAGGCGCGCGGCCGTCAGCTTGGCGCTCAAATGCGCCCACTCGCCCATGAAACTGAGCAAGCCCGAAGACAAGGCGTGCGGCAGTTTGCGCGGCAAGGCAAGGCGACCCACGCTCAGGTGGCGCACCAGCCCCGCTTTCGGCCAGCCGAGCGAGTGCGAAGGGATGCATAGCCAAATCAGCAAGCCCAGGTAGACCAGCACATTCCAGGCGATGATCAGCAGCAAGGGCGCCGACAGCAAGTCGACGCGATGCGGATCCGTTATACGGTCCAGTCCGGCGCCCAGCAGCAGTGCCAGCAGGGGCAAAGTCAGCGCCAGGGCTTTCATGCCGTTACGACGCTTCGCGAAAGCAGCGAAGGCGGGAGTGCGCTCGGTGATGCGCTTGAGGATCAGCTCGGAACGCTGCTGCAGGAAATCGTCACCCGTGACTTCGGCCTGCTTGCCCGAAGCTTGCCACTGCGCAAGCTCACGCGCACTGCGGCTGGCATACATGCGGTCATCCTCGCTGAGGACTTCTTTTTTCTGGTCGGCCGTCTCGATAGCACGGACCAATACCACTTCTCTCGCAATCTGCTCGTTCATGGTGCTCCTGTTTTTGTATGAAACGACAACTCGACAGGCAGATTGTGACGTACTTTCGTGTTTCAGGCCAACGCGTCCTCGGCCCGGAACAAATGATGTAGCAGATAGATCAGGAAAGAAGCAATCCAGGCAGACCACAAGGTGTGTGTAAAAAATTGCGTACCTTGTAACTGTTGCTGCCAGCTTGCCGCCAAACCGCACAGCAGCATGACGCAAGCGAGCAGCAGCGCCATGCGTGGTCGCCCGGGCAGACAGAACAATGGCAAGGCCAGCATCCACCAGGCAGTGTTCGCCTGGGTAGCAGGCAGGCATGCCATGGCAGATGCGCTGGCTGGCAATGTTTCCAGCAGGCGCGTGTACGGCTCCAGTCCGCCATAACGCAACAAATGCGTGGGACAGGGCACGTCGCTGAAGGAAGAGAGCAAATAGATGCTTAGCGGCACGAAGATAGCCGACAGCGCCACCACGCGCAAGGCGCTGCGACGCGAAGCAAGCCAGGCCAACGGACGCAAGGTGTCCCACACGGTCAGCCCGATCATGACGGCGCCAAGCAAGATCATACCGATCTGAAAACTGCGCGCCCACACGCTGTCAGCGCCGACAAATTGTCCACGCGCACCGTCGAACATACTGTCGGCAATCATGAGGTCGAGGTTGCTGTAATTACCGATCCAGAGTATCAGCATGGCCGACAGCATCAGGATGCTATCGATGCCTTTGGGAGTTTTGACGAGTTTAAGCTTGGCCAACATGGGTGCACACGTTACTTGATGAGAATGGACATCATCGTACAGTGTCAATATGAAGAGAACATGACGGTGCCCGCCGTTCACAACATGTGGTGATAAATGACAAAGGCAGCGCGCGGCGCTGCCTTTTTTTCGCCTGCTGAACAGCCGGGGTCAGCCCCCCTCACACTGACCGTAGATCGGCGGATCTGGCAGGTCGGCGCAGGCCGGCGTAGGTCGGCTTAGCGCAGCGTAAGCCGACAACCACCTGCGGCACCCCGCAAAACCGCCAGACGAAAAAAAACCCCACCGGAGTCCGGCGGGGTTTTTCTCTTACTGCGTATAACAAGCCTGACGATAACCTACTTTCACACTGGTTGCAGCACTATCATCG
>NZ_LRIC01000043.1:0-74898 GCF_001758725.1 Janthinobacterium sp. HH106
GGCTTGTTATTCGAAAAAACCCCTTCCGGTGATCCGGTTGGGGTTTTTTTACGTCCAATGATTTGATGCATGGCATCGACCGGGTGCCACCTTGAAAGGAATATCTTGTCTGCCTTGCATACACTGGAGCAATTACGCGCCGGCCAACTGGCCGGCCTGCGCCGCCTGAAGCTGTCCTGCGGCTTGACGGACTTCCCACGCGAGATCTTCGACCTGGCCGACAGCCTGGAAATCCTCGACCTGTCCGGCAATGCGCTATCCTCGCTGCCCGACGATCTGCCGCGCCTGCACAAGCTGCGCATCATATTTTGCTCGGATAATCTGTTCACTACCTTGCCGGCCGTGCTCGGTTCCTGTCCTGGGCTGGAAATGATCGGCTTCAAGGCGAACCGCATACGCCACGTGCCGGCCGCAGCCTTGCCCGCCGCACTGCGCTGGCTGACGCTGACCGACAATGCCATCGAAGTCTTGCCTGATGAACTCGGCAAGTGCCGGCAATTGCAGAAACTCATGCTGGCGGGAAATTGCCTGAGCAGTTTGCCGGCATCGCTGGTGAACTGCCGCAAGCTGGAACTGGTGCGCATCGCCGCCAACCGCTTCACGGCGCTCCCCGATTGCCTGCTGGCCTTGCCATGCCTGAGCTGGCTCGCGTATGCGGGCAATCCCTTTACGGAAGCGCGTGAACTGGCGGCCCTGAGCGGCGCCGGGACGGCGGGCCTGGCCTGGCCGCGCCTGCAACTGGCGCAGCAGCTGGGCGAGGGGGCATCGGGCGTGATTTACCGCGCCCGCCTCGATGGTATCGAGGATGTTGCCGTCAAAGTGTTCAAGGGGGCGATAACCAGCGACGGCTTGCCGCGCAGCGAAATGGCTGCCTGTGTCGGCGCCGGCGCCCATCCGGGCCTGATCCCCATCCTCGGGACGCTCGATGCGCATCCGCAAGGGGCGCTGGGACTGGTCATGCCGCTGATCGATGTTGCCTACCGCAACCTCGCCGGGCCGCCCAGCCTGTCATCATGCACGCGTGATGTGTATGCCGAGGGCGTGCGCTTTGAGGCACCGCAAGCCCTGGCCATTGCCCAAGGCATCGCCTCGGCCGTGTGCCAGCTGCATGCGCACGGGATCGTGCATGGCGACTTGTATGCACACAATATCCTGCATGCGGACGGTGGCGCCTGCCTGCTCGGTGATTTTGGCGCGGCGTCGATGTTTGCGCCCGGCTCAGCGCAAGGGGAGGTGTTGCAGGGCATAGAGGCGCGCGCCTTTGGCGTGCTGCTGGGCGAGTTGATCGCGCATTGCGCGGCGTCCATGCCCAGTCTGCAGGCCATGATGGATGCTTGCCTGCAGGAAGAAGTATTGCGACGGCCCAAGTTCGACGTGATCGAACGGGCATTGCGGCAGATGCTCCCCGCATAAAAAAATGGCGCAGCCTTCGCAGGCTGCGCCATTTTCATGTCAGGCTGACAATATTCAGCCCGCTACCAGGATTTCTTTTTCCGGCAGGGCGATCTGGTTGTCGACGCTGAACTGGTAATCCTTGAAGACGTGTTCGGCCGTCAGGATCTGGTATTCGCCGTTGTCGAGCTTGTGCGTGGTGTCCTTCAGGCGATACGTGTAATGGCCGCAGGTCCAGCAGTTGAAGTTGCGCATGTGCGTGCACAGGCAAGTCTTGTCCATCACGACGACGGTTTTTTGTTCCGGATGGGCCGCCACTTCGCGGTTGTACGAGTTGATGTATGCGCAGTTGCCCGTCGCGTCGAGCAGGTAGCCATACGATTCGCAGCCTGGGCGGATACCGGCGCCGATGGCGGGCGTGTTCTTCAGCATGCGCATCGGGTAACCGGTCGGAGAGACGCCGTTGACGATGATGTCTTCTTCCGAGGCCTTGTAGTATTCCTGCTTGACCTTGTTCGGCAAGCCGCATTCCTTGGTGACGGTAAAGCGCGTCGCCACTTGCACGCCGGCTGCGCCCGCTTCCAGGAAGGAAACTGCGTCGCTGCCCGTGAAGATGCCGCCGGCGGCGATCAGCGGGATGTCCAGCTGTTCGGCTTTCAGGTAGGCCAGCAGTTCAGCCGTGATCGTGTGCAGGTCGTAATTGGCCCAGTCCATGCCGAAACCCAGGTGGCCGCCGGCCAAGGGTCCTTCGACGATGATGAAGTCGGGCAAACGGTCCAGCTTGGCGTTCTTGCGCAGGAAAATCTGCAAGGCGCGCACGGACGAGACGATGATGCCCAGCTTGGCGTCACGGAAACGCGGATGGTCGGCCATCAAGGCGAACGAACCGAAGTGCAGACCGGCGGACAGGGTGATGCCGTCGATGCCGGCGTCCAGCGCCGCATTCAGACGCACGCGCAAGGTTTCGCGGGGGCCGTTCATGGTCAGCTTTTCCATGCAATTGACGAAGATCAAGCCATCGCCTTTTTTCGCTTCCATGGTACGGCCGATGTGCAGACGCTGCGCTTCCGCCAGGCGGCCCAGGTCGAACTGCACCACGGCCTTGTCGCTGTTATTGATGTTGAATTTGTACAGTTTCGTCTTGTCTTTGACGAAGGTGGTGTCGAAACGGCGATCCGACACGTCTTCCACCATGGCATCGGAGATATGCCCGATACCGTTCAGCCGTGCCGCTTCCAGGGCCAGCTCCGACGTGGAAATATCCACACCCATTCCGCCTATCATGATGGGCACATATTCTTTTTTGCCAAATCGCAGGCGGAAATCATCAACACGTTTCATTGCTATCCTTAGACTACCGTGGTTATCACTGAGCCAGATGTACGGTCAAGCCCGCTGCCGGTCTCAGGCGCGCGGGCGCATGTAGCTGTGCGCAGCTTCAATTCTACCCCAAGCGGGCAGGTGCTCCGAGGCAGCTTGCCGCCATGCCGGTGCAAGCGCAGGCCGGAGCGTGCGCATCATCGAAATTAATCGCGGAAATTGTTAAATTCCAGCGGCATGTCGGGCACGTCCTTGCGCAGCATGGCCATGGCCGCTTGCAGGTCGTCGCGCTTGGCGCCCGTGACGCGCACGGCTTCACCCTGGATGCTCGCTTGCACTTTCATCTTGCTGTCCTTGATGACGCGCACGATTTTCTTGGCATCATCCGATTCGATGCCATTCTTGATCTTGATGATCTGCTTGACCTTGTCGCCGCCGATCTTCTTGATGTCGCCTTCGTCGAGGAAGCGCACATCGACCTTGCGTTTGGTCAATTTATTGGTCAGCACGTCGCGCACCTGGCTGAGCTGAAATTCCGAATCCGCGAATGCGGTCAATTCGTTTTCCTTGTGTTCGACGCGGGCATCGCTGCCCTTGAAGTCGAAGCGGGTCGTGATTTCCTTGTTGGATTGCTCGACGGCATTCTTGACTTCGATCATATCGGCTTCGGAGACTACATCAAATGACGGCATGGTCTGTTCCTTTTCTTGTTAAAGCGAGCGCGCGCTCGGCGCGCTGGGCCTTGGCGGCTGATTCTGCGCCATGGGACGGCCCTGTTAAAGATGCGACATTTTAACGGACAACGGGCAAGTCGCCCTTGTCCTGAGGTGGTTTTTTGTCGCTTTCGCTCTATAATCGAGCAAAATTTCCCTATCCCATGCATCCAGAGCTCACCATCGAACACAATTACAACCTCCAGCGCCTGAATACCTTCGGCATCGCGGCCCATGCGGCCGCCTACGTACGCATTACTTCGCAGGCCCAGCTGCAGGCCGCGCTGCAAGATCCCGCCCTGTCCGCCATGCCGCGCCTGATATTGGGCGGCGGCAGCAACATCGTGCTGACGGGCGATTTTCCCGGCGCCGTGCTGCACATGGCCACGCGCGGCATGCGCCTGGCGCAGGCGGACTTCGAGACGATACTCGTCACGGCCGCGGCCGGCGAAAACTGGCACGACTTCGTGCAGTGGACCCTGGCACAAGGCGTGGGCGGACTGGAAAACCTGTCCTTGATCCCCGGCACGGTGGGTGCGGCGCCTATCCAGAATATCGGCGCGTATGGCGTGGAAATCAAGGATTATCTGCATAAGGTGAGCGTCATGCACAGCGCCAGCGGCATCGTCTTCGACATGGACCGCGACGCCTGCCGTTTCGCCTATCGCGACAGCATCTTCAAGCAGGCCGACGGGCGCGAGCTGATCGTGCTGGAAGTGACGTTTGCCTTGCCCGCCGAGTGGCAGCCGAACTTGCGCTACGCGGAACTGGCGCAGGCCGTGGCCGAGCGCAATCTTGCCGAACCGACGCCGCAACAGGTGGCCGACACGGTGATGGCGATCCGCCGGAGAAAATTGCCGGACCCGGCCGTGATCGGCAATGCGGGCAGCTTCTTCAAGAATCCCGTGGTGTCACGCGAGCAATGTCTTGCCTTGCTGGAACGTTTCCCCGCCTTGGTGCACCATGCGCAGCCCGATGGCACGGAAAAGCTGGCGGCCGGCTGGCTGATCGATCAGTGTGGCTGGAAGGGGAAAAACCTGGGGCCCGCGGGAGTGTATCCCAAGCAGGCGCTGGTTCTTGTGAATAATGGCGGCGCTCGTGGCGCGGACATTACCCGGCTGGCGGAAGCGATACAGGATGATGTAGAGGCGAAATATGGCGTGCGCCTGTCGCCCGAGCCTGTGTTTGTTTAATCAAGCGAAGTGGCAGACGTAATCCACGGTTTCCGTTGTTTCGATGTCAAAATAGCTATTGCCCGGGATTTTGAATTCCGTGCCCGCGCCATAGCTGTTCCACTCCGTCGCGTCGGCCAGGCGCACCTTGCACAGGCCGCCGACGATTTCCATCGTTTCCGGCGCGCCCGTGTTGAAGCGCAGCGATGACGCGAAAATCACGCCCACGCTTTTCTTCGTGCCATCGGCGAGGATGACGTTGTGCGAGACGCATTTGCCGTCAAAGTAGATATTCGACTTCTTGACGACGCTGACATTGTCCAGTTGTGTGCTCATGCTTCACTTTCCTTGCTGTTAAAAATCAGTCCTGGACGTCATCGGCGCTCAGCACGCTGTTGCGTCCGCCGCGCTTGGCCGCGTACAGGGCCTGGTCGGCGCGGTTGATCAGTTGCTCGACCGTCGAGTCGGGCGAAGGTACGACGGTGGCCACGCCGATCGAGATGGTGACGATGCCCGTGCCTGCCGCCGGGTTTTCGATCTGCAAGCCTTCCAGATGGCGCCGGCATGCTTGGGCGATCAGCAGCGCGCCGGCCGCTTCCGTTTCCGGCAGGATCAGGGCGAATTCCTCACCCCCGTAGCGGGCGGCCAGGTCGGCCGGGCGTTTCAAATGTTCCGTGAGCACGGCGGCAACTTTTTTCAGGCACAGGTCGCCCGCCAGATGGCCGAAATGGTCGTTATAGCTCTTGAAATGGTCGATATCGCAGAACAGCAGGCTCAGCGGCGCCTTGTCGCGCTGGCCCCGCTGCCATTCGAAATGCAGGGTTTCATCGAAACGGCGGCGGTTGGCGATGCCCGTCAAGCCATCGAGGGCGGCCAGTTTCTGCAATTCAATGTTCGCGTCCGCCAGGTTCTTTTGGCTTTCGCGCAGGAAACGAAAAGCCTGGTCGCGCTGCAGGCGGCTGATGTGCGCGTTGGAATGGTAGCGTATGCGCGCCAGCAGCTCCAGGCGGTCCGGCAGTTTCACCACATAATCGTTGGCGCCGACGGCAAAGCTGTGGGCCTTCAGTTTCGGGTCGTCCTTGGCCGACATCACGATCACCGGCACGTGCGCGAGCGCCTCGTTTTCGCGGTACTGCTGGATCAAGGCGAAGCCGTCGATGCCCGGCATCACCAGGTCTTGCAGGATGACGGTCGGTTGCAAACGCTGCGCCGTGTCCAGCGCCTGCGTGGCGTCGGTCACATAATGAAATTCGATATCCTGCTGGTCGCTGAGCATGCGGCGGACTGCCTCGGCAATGATCAACTGGTCGTCCACCAGCAGCACGCTGACCTTGAATTCGGTCAATGCGGGTTCATGCTGGGTGAAGCTGGAGGAGAATTCTGGCATTGCATTCTTTTCAGATGTTAGGGGAGGGCTCCCACCCATTGTTGAGTTTGGCGCCCAGGCGGCCGCGCAGGCTGGCGCCTATTCTATCCAATGGCAGGATTTGCTGCGCCGCATCGAGTTCAGCCGCCGCACGCGGCATGCCATACACGGCGCTGCTGGCCTGGTCTTGCGCGATCGTCGTCTTGCCTGCGCGGCGCATGGCCAGCAAGCCGTCGCCGCCATCGCGCCCCATGCCTGTGAGCAATACGCCGATGGCGTCGCCGCGCCAGTGCTGCGCCACGCAGTTGAAGAAGACATCGACGGACGGGCGGTAAACATAGTCGCGCGGTGCTGCATCGTAACCCAAACGATAATTTTGATCTAGCAGCAAGTGGTCATTGGTCTTGGCGATCAGTACCGTGCCGGACACCAGTTCATCGCCTTCGGCGATCACGCGCACGGGCATGCTGAGCTGGTCATCGAGCCATTTGGCGAAGTGCGAGGCGAAGGTTTCATCGATGTGCTGCACCACCACGATGGCGCAGCCGGGCGGCGCCGTCCAGCCGGCCAGCACCTTGGCCACGGCCGAGGGGCCACCCGTCGAGGCGCCGATGGCCACCAGGGTCGATACCTGGCCGTCGCCCCGTTCGCCGTTATTGCCGTTCGCCGGGCGCGGCGGCGGTGCTTCGGCGCTGTGGCGTATCAGCTTGCCGATGGTCTTGATCTTGGCCAGCAGTTCGCTGTCGCCGCCCACTTCCCCCTGCAGCACCGGCGTGGCCGTGACGTCGAGCGCGCCCGCGCCCAGCGCGCGGAAGACCTGGTTGACATTGTCCTGCGGGCGGCCCGTGACGACGAGGATGGCGCACGGGCTTTGCTCCATGATCAGGCGCGTCGCTTCCACGCCATCCATCTCCGGCATGTTCAGGTCCATCAGGATCAGGTCGGGGCGGTTGCCCTCGCACATGCGCACGGCCTCGAGCCCCGTGCGGGCGATCCACAGCACCTGGTGTTCCTGCGTACTGGCGACCACCCGGCGCAGGGCCTCGGCGGCCATGGCGACATCGTTGGCAATGGCAATTTTCATGAATGACGGCTCATAAGCGGGCATCTCCTATCAGGTCGGCCACCGCGTCGAGCAAGGTCTCGTCGTGGAAGCTGCCTTTGGTCAGATAATAATCGGCGCCGGCGGACAGGCCGCGCGCGCGGTCTTCCGGGCGGTCCTTGTACGAGACGATCATCACCGGCAGCTTGTGCAGGTGCAGGTCCTTCTTGATCAGCGAGACCAGTTCGATGCCATCCATGCGCGGCATGTCGACGTCGGTGATCACCAGGTCGTACTCGCCGCTGCGCACCACGTTCCAGCCGTCGATGCCGTCGATGGCCACGTCGACCTCGAAACCGCGCGCCAGCAGCAGCTTGCGCTCCATCTCGCGCACCGTCAGCGAATCGTCGACGACGAGGATGCGCTTGGCGCGGCGCTGCTGCGCGTGGCCCGCCTGCGCCAGCTGGTGCAGGCCGCCTTCGTGCAGCAGCTTGTCGATCGACAGCAGCAAATCGGGCACGTCGAGGATCAGCACCGGCTCGCCGTCGTCGAGCAGGGCGGCGGCGGAAATGTCGCGCATCTTGCCGAAGATCGGATCGATGGCCTGCACCGCCAGGCTTTGCTCGCCGCGGATGGCGTCGACCACCAGCGCATAGCTTTGCTTGCCGCGCCCGATCACCACCACCGGCAAATCGTCGGTCTGGCTGGCCGCTTCGCCCAGTTCCAGCACCTGCGCGGCCGACACAAGGCCCAGATGTTCGCCCTTGAGTTCGAAGAACTGCTTGTTTTCCAGGGTATGGATGGCCGCTTGCGGCACGCGCACCACGCTTTCCACCTTGACGATGGGGATGGCATAGGCTTCGCCGTGCACGTCGACCACCAGCGCGCGCACGATCGATTGCGTCAGCGGCAGGGTGATCAGGGCGCGGAAGCCGCGGCCCGGCTCCGATTCCAGGCGCACCGTGCCGTTTTGCTGGCGTATCGTCTCGTGCACGATGTCGAGGCCCACGCCGCGCCCGGACAATTGATTGGCCGTCGCCTTCAGGCTGAAGGCGGGGAGGAACAAAAACTCCAGCAGCTCGCCCGGCGACAGCGCGGCGGCCATGGCGGGACTGGCCATCTTGCGCTCGATGACGGACTGGCGGATTTTTTCCAGGTCGACGCCGCGCCCGTCGTCGCTGATCTCGATGCTCAGCATGCCGGCGCGGTGGCGCGCCTCCATGCGTATCGTGCCCATCGCTTCCTTGCCCGCGTCGATGCGTTCGTACGGGCCTTCCATGCCATGGTCGATGGCATTCCTGAGCATGTGGTTCAGCGGGCTTTCGATCTTCGCCAGGATGTCGCGGTCGACCAGGGTGTCTTCGCCTTCGATCTCCAGCTGCACTTCCTTGCCCAGGCTGCGCGCCAGGTCGCGCACCATGCGCGGAAACGCATGGATGCCGTCGCGGAAAGGGCGCATGCGCAGGGCCAGCACTTCGTCGACCATGCCTTGCGAGACGGCCAGCAGGCGCCGCTCATAGGTTTCGATGTCGGCGATGTGCTCGAGCATGAACTGCTTCAGCGGTTGCGTCTTTTGCAGCGCCAGCAGGGACTTTTCCATCAGGCCCGGGTCGGCCAAGCGGGCAATGGCTTCGTGCAGGTGCTCGATGGCGGAAAACAGGCTGCTCTGGTTGCGCTTGAAACGCTGCAGGGCACCGACGAACGGGTGCATCTGGTGCGCATTGATGCGCGATTCGCTGGCCAGCGACAGCAGCTTGTCGAAGTTTTGCGCCACAGCCTTGGCCGGTGCGGCACCCGCACGCGGGGCAGGCGCGGCCGCCGACTCAGGCTCTTCGCCTGCCAGGCCGCTGGCCACGGGAGCCTGCAGTTCGGTCGGGTTGGGCGTTTCCTGCGGCAAGGGGGCGGGAGCGGAGGCAGGCAACGAGGGCAGGGCCGGCAATTCGGGCAGGTCGGCGATGCCGGCGATGGCGTTCAGGGTCTGGTCGATCTGCGCCGCATTGGCGGCCAGCCACGCTTCGGCGCCCGCATCGTCCAGGCGCGACAGCTGCACGATCAGGTCGACGCCCGACAGCAGTACGTCGACCCGTTCCGGCGTCAGCTTCAAGCGGCCGTGCTGGGCGGCGACAAAGCTGTCTTCCATGCCGTGCGCCAGCTGCACCACTACCTGCAGGCCGACGATGGCGGCGGCACCCTTGATCGAGTGCGCCGCGCGCATCATCGCCTCGACGGCCGCCGCGTCGCCCGCATGGCGCTCCATGGCCAGCAAGCCGTCGGTGAGAATCTGGGTCTGGCTGTCCGCCTCCATGCGGAACAGGTCCAGCATGGAAAAGGCGCTCAGGTCGCCGTGCTGGTCCTGGCTCATCGTAATAGTCTCGCAAGTTGAAAGCCGATCAGCGCCGTGTCGAGGCAGCCGATGCGCATGTCGCCCTCGGTGATGACGCCGGACAGGAAGCGCGACAGGCCCTTGTTGATGGTCGCCGCCGGCGCCTGCACCTTGGCCGAGGCGTAGCGCACGATGCCGTGCAGGTCGGCCACGGGCAGGGCGTAAGCTTGTTCTTCCCAGCGCAGCAGCAGCAGGCGCGCAAAGGTGTGGCGGCCGCGGGCCGGCGGCGCGCCCTGTTCGTCGATGCCAAGCAGGTGTGCCAGCGACATGCATGGATACAGCTTGCCGCCGATATTGACGATGCCGGACAGGCCGCGCCCGCTGCGGTGCGGCAGCACATGCGGCTTGGCTTGCGGCGCCACGGCGTCGAACACGCGCGTGGGCAGCGCCAGCCATTCGCGGCCGATGCGAAATACCAGCGCCGAGCTGTCGCGCACTTCGCCGCCCGCATCGATCTGGCGGAAGTGGCTGGCCCAGTCGCGCTGGTAGTGTTCGTCCACGGGGCGTTGCAGGTTGCGCCGGGCGGCGCCCGCGTACACGTCGCAGTTGCGGCAATGCACGTTGGCTGGCAGCTTGGGGCAGCTCTGGTCGCCGACCACGCCGATATGGTTCCAGCAGTCGTCAATAGCAGCGGGGGACTCGGTGGCGATGAGATTTGTCATGCTTGCCCCTTAGTTGGACGCCTGGCGGCGCTCGTAAATGCGTGCCGCGCGCGCCTTCAGGGTGGCGGCGGCCGTTTGGTTGCCATTGCGTTCGGCCAGCAGGGCCAGATGGCACAGCGCCTCGTAATGGTCGGGCTGCAGGTAGATGCAGCGGCGCCAGTAGTCGTCGGCCAGGTCCATCTTGCCGGCCAGTTCATTGATGATGCCCAGCATGAAATACGCTTCCGCCGCCTCGGGCACTTTCGCCAGGTGCGCGTGGCATTTGTCGCCGGCCTCGCGCAACTGGCCGCGGTCGGCCAGCAGGCGCGCCTCTGCCAGCAAATCGGCTTGCGCTGCCGGCGCGGGCGATGGCACGGACACGGGGCGCGTGCGCGGCACCGCCGACGCGGCGGAAGAGGGGGCTGCTACTGCAGCGCGCCCTGGCGCGGGCGGCACGCTGCGCAGGGGACGCGCGACAGGCAGCGGCGCCACTAGCACGGGGCTGGCCGGCGCCGCTGTTTCCTTCTTCAGGGCGAAAGCCTGGCGGAACTGCAGCGGCGCAAAGCCGTTCTGGCAGAACGACGGCACTTCCGCATAACCGGCCAGCAGCATGCCGTCGTCGGCCAGCAGGGCGGACAGGTTGGCGATGGCGGCGCGCGTGGTCGGTTTGTCGAAGTAAATCAGCAGGTTGCGACAGAAGATGACGTCGTAATGTTTGTTGCAGCTGGCGGTATCGAACTGCAGCAGATTGCCCTGCCTGAAGGTCACCTGGTCGCGCAGGGAGTCGATGATGCGGTAGGCGTCGTCGGCCACGTGCGTGAAATAGCGTTCGCGGAAGGCCACGTCCTGCGCGCGGAAGGCGTTGCGGCCATACACGCCGGCCTGCGCCCGCTCGATGCAGCCGGGGCTCAGGTCATACGCGTCGATGCTGAACGCCTGTTTCGGCACGCCGCCGTCGCGCAGCGCCATGGCCATCGAATACGGTTCCTCGCCGCCCGCGCACGGGATCGACAGGATGCGCGTGGCGCGCCCGCGCGCCCAGCGTTCCTGCACCAGTTCGACGGTGGCGTAGAACGCCTGCGGGTCGCGGAACAGCCACGATTCGGGCACCACCACCAGTTCGATCAATTGCGTCATTTCGGCCGGCGTGAGCGCCTGCAGGTAAGCCTGGCTATCGGCAAAGCCCGTCCGCTCCATGCGCTGATTGACGGCCCGCTCGGCCACGGATTTGGACACCGACAGGCCGGTCGCGCGGCGCAGCAGGGCTTGCGCCGTCATGCCGCGCTCGCTTCCTGAAACAGCAGCGCGCGCACGTCCGGCGGCAGCAGGTGTTCCAGCTCGACCAGCTGCACGATGCCGTCGGCGTCGCTGGCCACCTGGCCCAGGAAGGGCGCCGTCGCCACGCCGCTGTCCTCAAGCCCTTGCGGGGCGATGTCGGCGATGCCGCGCACCTGCGAGGCCAGCAAGCCCAGCGCGTGCGTCGTCCCGCCGTCCGGTGCGCGGTAGTCGACGATGACGATGCGCGTGTCGAACTGCGCGGCGGCGGGCGGCAGCCCGGCCAGGCGCGACAGGTCGATCACGGGCACGGGCGTGCCGTGCAAGTCCATCAGGCCGGCCACGTAGTCTGGCGTGAGCGGCAACTGCTTCAGCTCCAGCAGCGGCAGCACGCGCACGATGCCGGCCAGGGGCAGGCCATAGCGGTCGCGTCCGATGTGAAAGAGCAGCACTTTCATGGGATCAGATGGTGACGGCGAAGGTCGATACGCTCGACTGCAGGTCGCCCGCCGCATATTGCAGCTGGTGCACCGCCTCGCTGGTGGCTTTCAATGACTCCACCGTTTGCTGCGTGGCGTCGTTGAGCTGCATCATGGTGTCGGAGATTTGCGAGGCGCCGATCGCCTGCGACTGCATGCCTTGCAGCACGGCGTCGAACTGCGGCGTGAGCTTTTGGACCTGGTCCATCACGGACGACAGCTGCTCGGCCACCTGGCGCACTTCGCCCACGCTGCGGCGAATTTCCTCTGAGAATTTATCCATGCCCATCACGCTGGCGGACACGGCCGACTGCATTTCCTTGAGCATTTGCTCGATATCCCAGGTGGAAACGGAGGTCTGGTCGGCCAGGCGGCGGATTTCCGTCGCCACCACGGAAAAGCCGCGGCCCGCCTCGCCCGCTTTTTCCGCCTCGATGGCGGCGTTCAGCGACAGGATGTTGGTCTGGTCCGCCACCTTCGTGATGGTGATCAGCACGCTATTGATATTGCTGGCCTTTTCCGACAAGGCGGCCAGCTTGGCGTTGATGGAATCGGTGGCCGAAACCATATGCTGCATGGTCGAATCCATGCGCTTGAGGTTATTCTGCGCTTCGGCCGTGGCATTCGTCGTGTAGTCGGCCACGGCGGTGGCGTCTTCCATGGTTTTGAGCAACTGGCTCGTGTTGGCCGAGATTTCCTTGGTGGTGCTGAGAATTTCCACGCTCGTTTGCGCTTGCTCAATGCCCGTGGCTTCCTGCTGGCGCGCCGAGGCGGCAATTTCCGTGGCGGACGTCGTCACCTGGATGCCGGCCTTTTGTACATTGTTGAGCAGGCTGCGCAGGTTTTCGAACATCTTCGCCAGGCCATTGCCTAGTTGCCCGATGGCATCGCTGCCCGTGATGCTGACCTTGCCCGTCAGGTCGCCCGAGGCCGCCTTGGATACCACATCCAGCAAGGAATCGACCTTGGCCCGCAAGGTGTTGGTGGCGGCCAATTCGTTGGCCTGGTTGTCCTGGATGGTTTGCGCCATGCGGTTGAACTCTTCCGTTACCTTGCCCAGTTCGTCGCGCGAGAGGATGGCGGCGCGCGCGCTTTGCTCGCCGCCGGCGATGCGCCCGACGGCGTCCGTCAGGCTGTTCAGCGGGCCGAGGATGGCACGGCCCAGCAGATAGGAAATGCCCAGCGCCAGCACCACGCACAGCAGGCCGCCCAAGGCCAGGGTCAACATCATGGTTTCCTGCAATTTTGCCGTGGTGGCCGTGCGTTCGGCCAGCAAGCGGGTTTCCTCGGCGGCCACTTCGTCGAGCAGCTTGTTCGCTTGCGCGACAGCCGGGTAGCCGCTTGGCGGCATGGAGCGCGCCACCGCTTCCGTGGCGCCCGGGGCATTGCCCAGCGCGCGGCGCTTCTCGATCAGGGGAGTGATCCATTCCTTGACCCAGGTGGTGGTCAGCTGGTCGATCTTGCGGAAGCGTTCCGACTGCAGCTTGTTGTCGACCGTCATGGCGATGGCTTTTTGCGTGTGTTGGCTCAGCATTGCCGTTTCATCGGTTTCCGGCGTCAGCGAGGCTTCGTTGCCGGTCAGGATGAAACCGCGCGCTTCCACCTGGATTTGCAGGATGGAATTGTGGATCTTGTCGATCTCGACCAGCACTTCCATCGTATGGCGGTCCCATGCATTAGCCTCGGACAGCCGCGAAAAGCTGTTGTAGGCCACGCCCAGCAGGATCAGGATGATGGCCACGATGGAGCCGAAGCCCAGGTACAGTTTATTCTTGATACTCAGGTCTTTGAACATGGTGGCTCCGGAAGCGGGAAGTTTTCGACTAAGAGCGCCTAACAGAACCGTAGCGAGCGGCAGCGAGTTGCGGCTGAGAAGCGCAACTGTGCGCATGCACAGTGAGCATCGCAGGCCGCAAATCGCGCCGCGCAGTAGGTTATGTTAGGTGCTCTAAATTGCACTGTAGCATTTTGCCATGCGGACAGCAAAATGGGGGTGATCCGGGCGCGCGCAGGGCCGTAAATCGCGGCCGAGTGCGTTTCAAACGTAAAAAAGCCGCCCGTGGGCGGCTTGAGCTGGCGCGGGAGCAGGTGCCCCCTGGCTAACTAATTACTTCTGGCCCCGTTTTTCGCGGGCGATGGCGGCGATGCGCATGCGCAAGGCGTTCAGCTTGATGAAGCCGCCGGCGTCGGCCTGGTTGTAGGCGCCGCCGTCTTCGTCGAAGGTGGCGATGTTCATGTCGAACAGCGAATCGGTCTTCGAATCGCGGGACACAACGATGACATTTCCCTTGTACAGCTTGATGCGTACCCAGCCGTTCACGGTTTCCTGCGTGTGGTCGATCAGGGTTTGCAGGGCAACGCGCTCGGGCGCCCACCAGTAGCCGTTGTAGATCATCGATGCGTAGCGCGGCATCAGGTCATCTTTCAGGTGGGCCACTTCGCGGTCCAGGGTGATCGATTCGATGGCGCGGTGGGCCTTGAGCATGATGGTGCCGCCCGGGGTTTCATAGCAGCCGCGCGACTTCATGCCGACGTAGCGGTTTTCCACCAGGTCCAGGCGTCCAACGCCATGCTTGCCGCCAACCTTGTTCAGTTCGGCCAGCACGGTCGCCGGCGACATGCGCACGCCGTTGATGGCGACGATGTCGCCTTTTTCGTATTCGATGTCCAGGTATTCCGCTTCGTCCGGCGCCTTTTCAGGGCTGACGGTCCAGCGCCACATGGTTTCTTCCGCTTCGGCGCTCGGGTTTTCCAGGTGGCGGCCTTCAAAGCTGATGTGCAGCAAGTTGGCATCCATCGAGTACGGCGCGCCGCCGTTCTTGTGCTTCATGTCGATTTCGATGCCGGCGTCTTCCGCGTACTTCAGCAGTTTTTCGCGCGACAGCAGATCCCACTCGCGCCATGGGGCGATGATCTTCACGCCTGGCTTCAGGGCGTAGGCGCCCAGTTCGAAACGCACCTGGTCGTTGCCCTTGCCGGTCGCGCCGTGCGAGATGGCGTCGGCGCCCGTGGCGTTGGCGATTTCGATCAGGCGCTTGGCGATCAGCGGACGGGCGATCGAGGTGCCCAGCAGGTATTCGCCTTCATACACGGTGTTGGCGCGGAACATCGGGAAGACGAAATCGCGCACGAATTCTTCGCGCACGTCTTCGATATGGATGTTTTCCGGCTTGATGCCGAATTTGATGGCCTTGGCGCGCGCCGGTTCCAGTTCTTCGCCCTGGCCCAGGTCGGCCGTGAAGGTGACGATTTCGCACTGGTAGTTATCTTGCAGCCATTTCAGGATGACGGAGGTGTCGAGTCCGCCGGAATAGGCCAGGACTACTTTTTTAATGTCGCTCATATTGCTTCCAGTTGTCGTTGTCGATGTATGTATTGCGATGCTGCCAGGTTTTTTTTTATGCAGTGCCGGGCGAATTATTGGATTTTACCGAGTAACAGGTATTCGATCAGCGCTTTTTGCACGTGCAAGCGGTTTTCCGCCTCGTCCCACACGACCGATTGGGGGCCGTCGATCACTTCGGCGGCCACTTCCTCGCCGCGGTGGGCGGGCAGGCAGTGCATGAACAGCGCGTCGGGCGCGGCGCGGGCCATCTTCGCGCCATCGACGATCCAGCCGTCGAAGGCGGCGATACGGGCCGCGTTTTCCGCCTCGTAACCCATGCTGGTCCACACGTCCGTGTTGACCAGGTGCGCGCCTTCGCAGGCGTCGGACGGGTTGGCGAAGAAGGTGTAGCGCTCCGTCTTGACTTGCGACAGGTCGATGTCGTAGCCCTTCGGCGTCGATACGTTGACGTGGAAGCCGAACACTTCGGCTGCCTGCAGCCACGAGTACAGCATGTTGTTGGCGTCGCCGATCCAGGCGACGACCTTGCCGGCGATCGAACCGCGGTGTTCGATGTAGGTGAAGATATCGGCAAAGACCTGGCACGGGTGGTGTTCATTGGTCAGGCCATTGATCACCGGCACGCGCGAATTGGCGGCGAAACGCTCGATGATTTCCTGGCCGAAGGTACGCACCATGATGATGTCGCACATGCGCGACATGACCTGGCCCGCGTCTTCCACCGGCTCGCCGCGGCCCAGCTGGGAGTCGCGCGTGTTCAGGTAGATGGCGGCGCCGCCCAGCTGGTGCATGCCGGCTTCGAACGACAATCGCGTGCGGGTGGAGTTCTTTTCAAAGACCATCACCAGGGTGCGGTCGATCAGTGGATGGTAGATTTCGTAATTCTTGAACTTGCGCTTGATCAGATGGGCGCGTTCGATCACATATTCATACTCTTCCAACGTGAAATCGGAGAACTGGAGGTAGTGCTTGATCGGTTTTTTTGTCGACATAATGACCACTTGAAGATGCGCAGGCCGCCGGCGGCGTGCCTTTCCCGCCGGGTTGCATCAGCGTACAACATCTCGTCTGATGACTGCCTCGCCCGGCGCGCTGCTGTGTTGATCGGTGCCCGCGCCTGTTTGTCGCGCGGGTCGATGCGGTTTGCCAAGTTGTAAATCATGCAATGGCAGGGACTTCAGCCATTCAATTATAAGGGTTTTGCTTTTAGATTGGAAAGACTGGCCGGACGGGTACTTGTGTAGACAAGTATCCGCGTCCAGCCATGGTCTTGCCGGCATCAATAGATGCTGGCCGGGCTGGCCGCATCGATCTGCGGCGCCACCAGGGGCAAGTCCAGCGTGAAATGCGTGCCGGCGGGGCTGCTGGCCACCTGGATGGTGCCGCCCAGCAGGGCCGTGACGATGTTGTAGCTGATCGACAAACCGAGGCCGCTGCCGCCCTGGCCCAGCTTGGTGGTAAAGAACGGGTCGAAGATGCGCGACAAATGCTGTTGGGCGATGCCGCCGCCATTGTCGGCGAAGACGATCCGCACGCGCGCGCCATCGGGCGTGGCGGACAAACGCATGCAGCCCTTGCCGGCGGCGCCGTCATTGGGCGCGGGAGCGAAGGCGTGCAGCAGGGCGTTGTTGATCAGATTGGTGATCACCTGGCCGAACGGGCCCGGATAGCTGTCCAGCGAGATGCCGAACGCGATATCCGTCTCGATGCGGTGGCCCGAGCTGCGGATGCGGTTCATGACGGTGGCGATGATTTCATTGCTCACCTGCTGCAGGTCGAACTGGCGCCGTTGTTCGGTGGTGCGGTCGACGGCCACCTGCTTGAAGCTGTTGACCAGGTCGGCCGCGCTGTGCAGGCCGCGCATCACCAGCGCCGATGCCTTGCCCGCATCGTCGATGTAGGCGGCCAGGTCCGAGCGTCGCAGGCCGGGACCGTTCATCAGGCGTTCCACGTCTTCCGTCTTTTGCAGCATGGTGCTGGCGATCAGCAGGCTGTTGCCGATCGGGGTGTTGAGTTCATGCGCCACGCCCGCCATCAGCGAACCGAGGGCGGCCAGTTTTTCCTGCGATACCAGTTGCGCCTGGGCGTCTTGCAGTTGCCGGTAGGCGCTGGCATTGTCGAGCGCGATGGCGCCATACGCGCACAGGGTGCGGAAGATCAGGCGTTCGCGTTCGCCGTAGGCATGTGCATGGCAAGCCTGCACCGTCATCACGCCCAGCACGCGTTCGCCCACCGTCAAGGGCACGTACAGCACGCTCTGGTTATGCAGGGTGCCGGGCACGGTGTAGGCGTGGCGCTTGGGCGGCACCTGGTCGATATACACTTCGCGCCGGCCCAGCAGGCAGCGCACGGAATAGGCGCGCGGGTTACTCAGTGGAATGGCGTTGTCGGACAGGGGCCGGCCGGCTTCCACGCCGTGCGCGCGGCGCAGCGCCGTGCCCGCCGCATCGAGCATGTAGACGGCGAAGGTGTTGACTGGCAGCAAGGCATGCACGTGGCGGTCCAGTACCTGGAACACGGCGCTGGCGTCGAGGTGCGTGGTGATTTCCTGGCCGATGGCCGACAGCCGCTCCAGGGTCTCGCTGGTCTGCTGCAATACTTCGGCGCGGCGCGCTTCGGAGGCGGCCAGTTCGCGGTGGTGATAGCCTTCCGAGCGCGCATGTTCCGTCTGGTGGTAAACCTGCATGGCGGTGGCGCGGTTGCTCGCCTGCTGGGTGTGGCTTTTTTCGCGCGCCACGCCCGCCGCGAGGGCGATATCGTAGGCGCGCGCATAGTCGCCCGCATGCGCGTACTCGCGCGCCAGCGCATCGAGCAGTTCGCCCGGCGGTACATAGCCTTCGATGGAGTCGGCCACCTGCAGTGCCTGGTGCAGGAAATGCAGGGCGGGATTGCGTTCCTGCATGCCTGCGGGCGGCGGCAAGTCGTGGCGCGCATGCAGCATGGACAAAACGCGCAGCGCCGCCACCTGGTGCATGGCGTCGCCTTGCGCCGTGGCCAGCTGGCAAGCCCGTTCGGCCGCCTGCAGCGCCTCGTCCGGACGGTCCAGGTAGGACAGCGCGTGGGCGCTGCCGCGCTGCGCCATGCTGCGGAAATCGGCCTGGCCCAGCGCTTCGGCGCGCTGCGCCAGCCGGCTGAAGGCGTCGAGCGCCGTGTCGTAGTCGCCCTTGTCCAGGCTCAGTTCGCCCAAGTGGAACAGGGCATTGGCATAGGTGCGCGCGCCCGCCACGGGGGCCAGGATGTGCAGCGCTTCGCGCAGCAGTGTTTCGGCGTCGGCCAGGCGCCCCAGCTTGCGCATGGTTTCGGCCGTATGCGTCTGGCAGGCGCCGATGCTGCGCGGCCAGCCGGTGGGACGCGCCAGGTCCAGCGCGCACTGCATCCATTCGAGGGCCGATTCGTTGTCGTTGAGGCTGGAGAAACAGTCGCCGATATTGATGGCGGCCGTGATCGCGCCGCGCAGCTGGCCGCTTTCCAGGGCCGCCTCATAGCTTTGCATGTAGTGGCCGGCGGCCGTGCCCAGGTCGCGCGACGTGTGCGCCAGCAAGCCGCGAAAGTCGTGCACCCAGGCGGCCAGCGGCGCGGGCAGCTTGCCGCTGGCGCCGTCGGCCTGGAAGTGGCCGCCCCATCGGACCTGGGCGGCCGGCGCGTCGTGCAAGACGGCCCAGCGCGCCGTGGCCGCGTCGGCCAGGCCGGCGCGCATCGCATCGCCGGCGCTACGCGCTTGCTGCGCCGCGGCCAGCAGTTCGGCGTCGCAGCGGGCATGGTCGCCCCGGTCGACGGCGATCGAGGACAGCAGCCAGTGGGCGTCGGCGCAGCCGGCGCCGTCGCCGTGTACTTCGCAGGTGGCGCGCGCCGCCAGGGCCAGGCTTTCGGCCGCATCGAGTGCGCCTTGCAGCCATGCCACTTCCGCCTGCACCAGTTGCAGACGCGCTTGGGCGCGGGCCAAGGCGGGTGGCGACAGTTGGACGTGGGGCAACAAGGCTGCCGCTTCGGCTGCATGGTGCAGAGCCTGTGCGCAGTTGCGCTGGCGCAAATGCCATGCCAGCAACAGCAGCAGCGGTACGCGCCCGGTGCCGCGCAACGGCAGCAATGCGCTTTCCCACTGCGCTACGTCATGTTCGAGCGCGAACATTTCCATTCAAGCATTCTCCCCGCAAACAGTGGCGCCAGCCTGCGACCGCACAGGCCATGCGTCATCGCATTGTAAGCTGCATTCAGGGGAATTGTTCAGTCCGCAGGGCAGAATTGTGCGTCCCGCCCGGCCGCCACGACAGGGCGTTTCTCCGGCCGTGCTACGGCCGGCCGCAGGCGTCTAGCGTGACACGAGGCGGATGCGGGCGCTGCCGTCCATGGTGCTGGCGCTGCGCATGTCGGCAGGCATGCGCAAGCCGGGCAGGAACTGGGCGTCGTCGATCACCACGCGCTCGCCCGTATTGCTGAAAACGAAGGTCGAGCCCTTTTTGCTGACAAACTGGCCCGGCCCGGTGGGATAGATTTCCACGCTGGGCTTTGCATGCAATTCCCTGTCGTCGATCAGGCGGCCAAAGAAATGGGTGTCCTGCTGCTGGACTTCCAGCCGTTGTCCATTCGACAGGCGGTATTGCTGCTCGATGTCTAAGGCTTCCTGTGCCGTGACGTGATAGTAGGTGCCAGAGGTGACGCGCACGCTGTCTGCGGCTTGCGGCGTCATCGCGGTTTGGGCCTGGGCCGTGCCGCCGGCAAGGGCAAAGATAGCGACGAGGAGGGGGAGTAAGCGTTTGGTCAGCATGACATTCACCTTCGATCAGGATGGCAGGATGGAGAGTAGTTAGATCGTGTGGTCGCTGGCGGGTTTCCGGCAGCGACTGGTGTCAAGTTAGCAAACGCGCCTGGCCATCGCCAGCGGCAGGCGACGGGCGGCAGGTTTGACGCGCTGAAATGCCTAAAACGGCGGATGAACGGTTTTGGGATTAAAGTCGAAAAGCAAGCTCGGCCGCAAAATTAAATTTTGCCGACCGAGGTTTTGTTGTGGCTTTATTTGTGCTGCGGCATGTGGTTAATACAGCGTCTGCGCCGATTCGTGCAGCAGCTGGCCATACAGGGTATGGCGCATCTTGGCGATCTTGCCTTCCGACAAGGCTTGCAGGATGGCGCATTGCGGCTCGATCAGGTGGCGGCAGTTATAGAACTTGCAGCCGCCCAGGTAGGGCTGGAATTCGCGGAAGGCGCGCTCGAGCATGCCTTCGGACAGGTGATACAGACCGAATTCCTGGAAGCCGGGCGAGTCGATGATGGAACTGTTGGCGCCCAGTTCATCGAGCTTGTACAGCCGCGTAAAGGTCGTCGTGTGTTTGCCCGTGTCGAGCGCGGCCGAGATTTCGCGCACGGCGATGTCGGCGTCCGGCACCAGCAGGTTGATCAAGGATGACTTGCCCATGCCCGACTGGCCGATCAGGATCGACGACTGGCCCGCCAGCAGCGGCGCCAGGGTGGCCACGGCGTGCTCAGGTTCGGCGCGTGCCGACACTTCATCGACGGGATAGCCCATCGAGGAATACGGCAGCAGGCGCTCGCGGGCGCGTTCCAGCGAAGCGGTCACGTCCGTTTTGTTCAGGATGATGCGCGCCTCGATGCCGGCCGCGTCGGCCGCCACCAGCGAGCGCGAGATCAGGTCGTCGGCAAAGCCCGGTTCCGTCGCCACGACGATGAACAGCTGCGTCAAATTGGCGGCCAGCAGCTTCGATTTGTACTGATCCGAGCGGTACAGCAGGGTCTTGCGTTCCTCGATGCGGTCGATGACGGCCTGGTCGTTCGAGGTGCGCGTCAGGTGCACGATGTCGCCCACGGCCACATTGGTTTTCTTGCCGCGCGTTACGCATTGCAGCTTGGCGCCGTCCACGTCGGCCAGGTAATGGCGGCCGTGGGCGGCGATGATGACGCCCGTCAACTTGCCTTCGCTCATGGGGCCACCTGGCTGCTCTGGTAAATGAGGTCGGCCTTGGCGGCGCAGATGAAGTCGTTTTCGGACAGGCCGCCGGCGCCCTGGTTGACCGAGTGCGTGTCGTAGCGCACGGCGCAGGTTTTGTAAGTAATGATGAGCTCCGGATGGTGGTCTTGCGTATGGGTCATATAGGCCAGGGCGTTCACGAACGCCAGGGTCTGGTAGTAATTCTTGAAGCCGAAGTCGCGGCACAGCTTGCCATTTTGTACTGTCCATTGCGGCAGCAGCGCGTGCAGGGTGGCGACGCCGGTGTCGCCCAGCGCGTGCTGGCGCGGCGCGCAGGACAGTTGGGCCAGCTCTTGCAGTGTGGATGGCGTATTCATGTCGTAGCCCCTTTCAGGTGGCGGATGCGCACGCTGGCCGGCGGGTGGCTATCGTAAAAGGCCGAGTGCAGCGGGTCAGGCGTCAGGGTCGACGCATTGTCTTCATACATTTTCACGAGGGCCGAGACCAGGTCGTCCGCCTGCGTGTGCGTGGCGGCAAAGGCGTCGGCTTCGAATTCGTGCTTGCGCGAGCTGAGCGAGGTCAACGGTCCCAGCAGGAAGGTAAAGACGGGCAAGGCCAGCATGAACAACAGCAGGGCTAGCGCGTCCGTCGGCTGGCCCGTCAAGGCCAGCGCGACAGGGTCGACGCCCAGGCCCGCATAGAACCATGGCTGCGTTTTCAGGAAGCCCAGCAGCGCCAGAAAGCCCAGCGAGATGACGAACATCATGGCGATGCGCTTGACGATGTGCTTGAGCTTGAAGTGGCCCAGTTCATGCGCCAGCACGGCTTCGATCTCCTGCGGCGCCAGGCGCGACAGCAGTGTGTCGAAGAAGACGATGCGCTTGTTGGCGCCAAAGCCCGAGAAATACGCATTGCCGTGGGCGCTGCGCTTCGAGCCATCCATGACGAACAAGCCTTTCGAAGCGAAACCCACGCGCTGCATCAAGCCTTCGATGCGGCTTTTCAGCGCTTCGTCGGCCAGCGGCGTGAATTTGTTGAACAGGGGCGCGATGACGGTGGGAAACAGCACCATCATCAGCAGCTGGAAGCCGCTCCAGACGAACCACGCGTACAGCCACCACAGGCCGCCCGACTTGGCCATCAGGGTCAGCACGACCCAGATCAGCGGCAGGCCGATGGCAGCGCCCAGGCCCACGCCCTTGAGCATGTCCGTGAAGAACAGCTTGCGCGCCATGGTATTGAAGCCGAAACGTTGTTCCAGCACAAACTGGCGGTAATAGTCGAAGGGCAGGTCGATCAGGCCGGAAATGATGGCAAAGGCGGCGATCAGGCCGATCTGGTACAGCATGGGTGAACCCGCGCCCATCCAGTCATTCAGGTGCAGCGCCAGCCATTGCAAGCCGCCCAGCAGGGTAAAACCAATCAGCACGGCATAGTTGACCAGCAGGGTCAGCAGGCCGAACTTGGTCTTCGCCACCGTGTAGTCGGCCGCCTTCTGGTGCGCCGCCAAGGGGATTTTTTCCGCGAATTCGGGCGGGACTGCCGCGCGGTGCGCCAGCACGTGGCGGATCTGCCGCGAAGCGAGCCAGAAGCGCACGGCCAGGGTCAAAACGAGGATGGATACAAACAAAATCGAAAACGCGAGTGAATACATTCTGTGCCTGTGAGAAAATGGCTGATTATTTAGTTTGATTAGGCCAAGAGAGAATTATGTCACAAGCGACCGACTTAACCGCATCCACCCCCGCACCCGCCGTGCCAGCACGTCCCAACGAGATGAACCTGGTCTGGGTCGACATGGAAATGACGGGCCTGGAGCCTGATACCGACCGCATCATCGAGGTGGCGGTGGTGGTGACGGACATGCACTTGAACCTGCTGGCCGAAGGCCCCGTGTTCGTGATTCACCAGTCGGATGAAACCCTGAACAAGATGGACGCCTGGAACAAGGGCACGCACGGCCGCTCGGGCCTGATCGACAAGGTCAAGGCGTCGACCGTGACGGAAGCGCAGGCGGAAGCGGAGCTGATCGCGTTCCTGAAGAAATACGTGCCTGCTGGCAAGTCGCCCATGTGCGGCAACACCATCGGCCAGGACCGCCGCTTCATGGTGCGCGGCATGCCGAAGCTGGAAGCATTCTTCCACTATCGCAATGTTGACGTATCGACATTGAAAGAGCTGTGCAAGCGCTGGAAGCCGGAAATCGCCACCGGTTTCAAGAAACACCAGAAGCACACGGCGCTGGCCGATATCCTCGAGTCGATCGAAGAATTGAAGTACTACCGCGAGCATTTCATTAAATTGTAATGGGGTTGTCGGCTTAGGCGCTGCGCGCTAAGCCGACCTACCTGCTCTGATCGGTTTCTCCGGTTGCTTTCCGGGTGTTGTCGGCTTACGCGCTGTGCGCTAAGCCGACCTACGGGGCATTGCAACCTCTGGCGTAGGTCGGGTTAGCGCCTTGGCGCGTAAGCCGACACAGCCGCCTCAAAGGCAAGGCTGTGCCAAACCCCATCCTCACCCCGCCACTCCAGCGCAAACGCTCCCGTTTGCCGCAAGTCCGTAATCCAGCGCACTTCGCCAGGCTGGCGGTAGTATTCCGCGCACTGGCCGAACCCCTGTTCCAGCCGGCAAATCACCAATCCTTCGCCCGCCACGGCGCACCATTGCTCATGGTCATCGATCAAGGCCACGGCCGGGTCGCCATAGAATTCGCCCAGGCTGGCGTGACGCCCATCGGCGGCCGTCACCCTGGCATGTTCGTATTCGTGCTGGACAATATAGTCGGCGCTGCGCGCCAGTTCGTGTGTCGTCATGCTGTCTCCACGGTGGGCCAGACGGTTTCCTGGTCGGCGCGCGCTTCGGCGATCAGCCATTCGCAAAACGCGTGCACGAGGGGCCGCGTTTCCGCCTGGGGCGAACGCAGCAGATAATAGCAGTGGGGGCCGCGCACGGCGTGTTCGAACACGCGCACCAGGCGGCCCGAGCGCAGGTCGTCGCCGATCAGGGGACTGGCGGCAATGGCCACGCCCTGGCCGCTGGCGGCTGCGTCCAGGCATAAATACGTGTGTGAAAAGCGCGCGCCGCTGTTGCCGCTATTGCCGCTGTAATGCACGCCGCAGCTGTGCAGCCAGCGCGTCCAGTCGATTTCGCCGGGCAGGTGCACTTCCGGCTCGTCGTGCAGCAGCGGATAGCGCAGCAGGTCGGCCGGCTGGCGCAGGCTGGCCGCGTTGGCGCGGAAACCGGGGCTGCAGACGGCGGAAAACCATTCTTCCATCAATAGATCCACTTTGAGGCCCGGATAGCGGCCTGGTCCCAGGCGGATGGCCACGTCCACGCCATCGCGCGCCAGGTCGACCGGGTGCATGGACGCCAGCACGCGCAGTTCGATCTGCGGGTAGCGGTCGCGCAGCCGGCCCAGGCGCGGCATCAGCCAGCGCGAGACGAGCGAGCTGGTGGCCGTCACCGTGACGACCTTGTCGTCGCCCTGGCGCCGCGCCTGTTCGGAGACGTCGGCCAGCTGGTTGAGTATCGGCCCCAGCGAAGCCGCATAGCGCTGGCCGGCGCTGGTGAGCACCACGCCGCGCGGCAGACGCTGGAACAGCACGATGCCGAGCCACGCTTCCAGCTGTTTGACGTGGTGGCCGATGGCGCCGGCCGAGACGTGCAATTCTTCGCCCGCGCGCTGGAAACCTTCATGGCGGGCGGCCGCCTCGAAGGCGTGCAGGGCGGCGAGCGGTGGCAAGGGACGTGACATGGCGTTCTTAATAGAATTGAGCCTCAGTAATATTCGGCCTATCCGTGAAGAATATTGGTTTGTTTCATTTTGCGCAAGCGAATATGATGCCGTCACTGCGTGAATTGACCCGCAATAGGATTCACGCATGAATCATCCCCAGCCTTGCTTGGCATTTATATTTACAACGCCTGGGGAAACCGCCGCGATACGCAGCAGGTTTGCCCAGGTGTACTCAAAGAGGTTAGTCATGTCTGATCGCCGCGCCGTTGCGCTGGTGTTGCTGTCGGCCGCCGGTTTCGGCAGTTCCGCAGTGTTTGCCAAGGCGGCCTATGCGTCCGGGGTCAACCCGTCGACCATGCTGGCCTTGCGTTTCGTCATCGCCGCCATGTTGTTGCTGCCGCTCGTGTGGCTCGGTGGCTGGCGCTTGCCGCGCGGCCGCCTGCTGGCCGGCTACATGCTGATGGGCCTGATGTACACGGCCCAGTCGCAAGGCTATTTCAATGCCCTCATGTATGCCAGCAGCGGCCTGTGCGGCATGCTGCTGTACGTGTATCCCGTTCTGGTCACCATCCTCGCTCTGGCCCTGGGCTGGGAAAAGCTGGACCGGCGCATGCTGGTGCTGATGGCGCTGGCCATTGCCGGCATGGCCATCACCCTGGGCGGCAAGCTGCAGGGCCAGCCCATCGGCATCGCCCTGGCCTTGATGGCGGCCGGCGTGTACGCCGTGTACATCCTGTTTGGCAACAGCCTGTCGAAAAGCCGCGAGAATATTCACCCATTGGCCGCTTGCGTCGTGATTCTGGGCACGGCGGGCCTGTCGAACAGTGCGATTGCCTTGTGGCAAGGTGTGTCCTTGCCGGGCACGGCGACGGGCTGGCTGGCCGTCAGCGCCATCGCCCTGTTCTCGACGGCCATCGCGATCGCCGCCTTCTTTGCCGGCGTGGCGCAGATCGGCGCGGCCAAGGCGTCCATCATTTCGACGTTTGAACCCGTCATCACGATGGCGTTCGGCGTGACCTTGCTGAAGGAATCCGTCAGCGGCACGCAGTTGCTGGGCGGCGCCATGGTGCTGGCCGCCGTGGTCTTGCTGGCGCAGCGGCCCGCGCCCAAGGCAGCGGCCATGCCGGGCGTGCAGGCCAGCGCCTGATCCTGTTTTTCCCGAACTGATCGGTTGTCTCGATCGGTCTCCTTTGGCGCCGCGACGGGTTTCCTGTCGCGGCGCTTTTTTTATGCGCACATAAATAAGACTTGATTGCGAATGATTCTCATTTATAATTAACGTCAATTTCCCCACCACCAGCCAGCCCATGCCAGCCAGTGTTCGCCTTGAAAGGAGACACCGTGTCGAGCACGTTCCCCATTTGCAATATCGAGCTGGTCACCAGTGAATTTGCCCGCCTGCGCCGCGAAAAGAAGGCCCGCCACCGCGACATCGCCGAGGAACTGGGCATAGCCGAAGGCGAGCTGATCGCTGCGCATGCGGGCCTGTCGCTGGCCGATGGCGCCTTGCTGGGCGCCGAGCGCCTGCAGGCCGACTGGCCCGCCATCATCGCCGCGCTGGAGCCGCTGGGCGAAGTCATGGCGCTGACGCGCAACGCCTCGTGCGTGCATGAAAAGACGGGCGTCTACCGAAAAGCCAGTCACAACAACCATGTGGGCCTGGTGCTCGGTGGCGACATCGACCTGCGCGTGTTTTACCGCCAGTGGGCGCATGGCTTTGCCGTTCGCGAGCTGGGCGAGCACGAGGTGCAGCGCAGCCTGCAATTTTTCGATGCGGCCGGCCACGCCGTGCACAAGATTTTCCTCAAGCCGCAAAGCGACCTGGCCGCCTACGACGCGCTGGTGACGCGCTTTGCCGATGCGGACCAGGCGGCCGGCATCGCCGTGACGGCGCCGCCGCCGGCGCCGGCGGAACTGCCCGATGCGCAGATCGACGTGGCCGGCTTTCGCGCCGCCTGGGCCGACTTGCGCGACACGCATGAATTTTTCACCGTGCTGAAAAAATATGCGGTCTCGCGCCTGCAGGGCCTGCGCCTGGCCGAAGCGCGCTTCGTGCAGCAGATCGACAAATCCTGCGTGCTCGACCTGCTCAACGATGCCGCGCTGGAAAAGGTGTCCATCATGGCCTTCGTCGGCAATGCGGGCATGATCCAGATCCATTCGGGCCCCGTGCACAAAATCGCCGTGATGGGGCCGTGGATCAATGTCCTCGACCAGCGCTTCAACCTGCATTTGCGCGAAGACCATATCGCCAGCGCCTGGGTGGTGAAAAAGCCGACCGTCGACGGCCTGGTGACGTCCGTGGAACTGTTCGATGCGAAGGGCGACACCATCGTCATGTTCTTCGGCGAACGCAAGCCGGGCGTGCATGAATTGTGCGAATGGCGCCATATCGTCGACAGGGTGGCGCGGGAGGGCGAACTATGCGCCGCATGATCGCCGCCAGCGTGGCGCGCCGCATCGCGCTGAAAAAAATGGGGGCGGGAGCATTGGCCCTGGCCGCGCCGATGCAGGTGCTGGCGGCAGTGACCGACGCGGGCAAGCCGCTGGCCAAGGCGCGGCGCATCGTCAGCGTGGGCGGCGCGCTGACGGAAATCGTCTACGCGCTCGAGGCGCAGGGCGAACTGGTGGGCGTCGATACGACGTCGCTGTATCCGGCCGTGGCGCAGCAGCTGCCGCAGGTCGGCTATGCGCGCAGCTTGTCGGCCGAAGGCGTGCTGTCGCTGGCGCCCACGCAGCTGATCGCCACCGAGGAAGCGGGGCCGCAAGCGGTGCTGCGCCAGGTGCGCGAGGCGGGCGTGCCGGTGGCGGTGCTCAGCGCGAACAACCAATTCGAAGGCTTGCTCGAACGGGTAAAACAGGTGGGCCGGATTACGGGCCGCCCCGAGCCCGCCGCGCGCCTGGCGCAAAGCCTGCAGCAGCAGTGGAGCGGCGCCCTGGCCAAGGTGCAGCAGCGCCAGCATGCGCCCGTGCGCGTGCTGTTCATCCTCGCCCATGCGCCGAACCAGGTGATGGTGGGCGGGCGCGAGACGGGCGCTGACGCCATGCTCGCGTATGCGGGCGCCGTCAACGTGATGGGCGGGCAGGGCGGATTCGCCAGCTACAAACCGCTCACGCCTGAAGCCGTGATCGCCGCGCGGCCCGACATCGTGCTCGTCACGGACCAGGGCTTGAAAGCTTCGGGCGGCGTGGACGGCATCCTGAAACTGCCAGGCCTGGCGCAGACGCCGGCCGGGCGCAAGCACCGCATCGTCTCGCAGGAAGCCATGCTGCTGCTGGGCTTTGGCCCGCGCATGCCGCAGGCGCTGGCGGAACTCGACGCCGCTTTCGCCAAAGCCATGGCCGCATGAACGTGGCCTCCCTGGTCTCCGCCGCGCCCTGGCGCTGGCCACGCTGGGGCGCCGGCGGGCTGCTCGCCGCCGCACTGGCTGGCGGCCTGCTCGTCGCCGTGCAGGCGGGCGCCGTGCCCGTGACCCTGGCCGACTGGCTGGCGCCGTTTCAAGCGGGCGACGAGGCGCTGTCCGGCGGCGCGTACGTGCTGTGGCATATCCGTTTGCCGCGCGCCCTGTTCGCCATCCTGATCGGCGCCGCGCTGGCGCTGGCCGGCGGCCTGACGCAAGGGCTGTTCCGCAATCCGCTGGCCGATCCGGGCCTGCTGGGCGTGAGCAGCGGCGCCGCCTGCGCGGGCGCGGCCACCATCGTTTTCACGGCCAGCCTGCACGTGGCGCCCGAGCTGCGCGTGTGGCTGCTGCCGGCCGCCGCGTTTGCCGGCGCCATGCTCATTTGCGTGCTGCTCGACCGGGTCGCCCGCTGGGCCACGCCCGGTTCCATCGTCGGCCTGCTGCTGACGGGCGTGGCGCTGAACGCCATCACGGTGGCCGTCATGGGCCTGTGCATCTACCTGGCCAGCGACGATCAATTGCGCACCCTGACTTTCTGGACGTTAGGCTCGCTGTCGGCCGGCAGCTGGCGCCAGGTGGCTGCCCTGCTGCTGGTGCTGGCGGGCGCGCTGTGGGCCACGCGCTTCCTGATGCGTTCCCTGAACGCGCTGGCGCTGGGCGAGGCGCAGGCGCTGCACGTGGGCGTCGACGTGGGCCGCCTGCGCACGCAGGTGATCGTGCTGGTGGCCGTGCTGACCGGGTTTGCCGTCGCCTGGTGCGGCGGCATCGGCTTCATTGGCCTGATCGCGCCGCACCTGGTGCGCACCTGGCTGGGCGCCGACCAGCGCAAGGTGCTGCCGCTGGCGATGCTGATGGGCGCCTTGCTGCTGCTGTTGGCCGACACCCTGGCGCGCACGGTCGCCATTCCCGCGGAAGTCCCCGTCGGCATTTTCACGGCCTTGCTGGGCGGGCCATTTTTCCTGATGCTGTTGCGGCGCTTCCGCCACGGCACCGCCTGAAAGGATGCGCATGATGCCTTTATTGGAACTCGCCTTCGCCACGACACAACTGGGTCAGCAGTATTTCGGCCCCTTCAATGTGCGGGTGGCACCCGGCGAGCGCGTCGCCCTCCTCGGCCCCAGCGGCGCGGGCAAGTCGACCCTGTTGAAACTGATGGCGCGTGAACTGCATCCGCAGTCGGGCCAGGTGGTCTTCGCCGGCCGGCCGCTGGCGCAGTGGCCGCTGGCGGAACTGGCGCTGCGCCGCGCCGTCCTGCCGCAAGGTTCGACCGTGGCTTTCGGCTTGCCGTGCGAACTGGTGATCGGCCTGGGGCGGGTGGCGCGCCTGGCCGACCCGCAGCTGGGACGGATCGTGCAGGACGCGGCCGCCCTGGCGCACGCCGCGCATCTGCTGGGGCGGCGCCTCGACACCCTGTCCGGCGGCGAGCAGGCCAGGGTGCAGCTGGCGCGCATCTTCGCGCAGATGTGGGATGTGCAGGATGGCTTGATACTCGTCGACGAACCGCTGGCGGCGCTCGATCCCGGCCTGCAATTCGATTTGCTCGACAGCCTGCGGCAGTTTTGCGCCGCGCGCGGCCACGCCGTCGTCGCCATCCTGCACGACATCAACCACGCCTTGCTGGGCTTCGAGCGCTTGCTGCTGGTGCGTTCGGGCCAGCTGGTGGCGGATATCGCCAGCGATGCCGGCGCCGTGCCCGCGCTGGCCGCGCTGTACGGCATCGCCCTGACGACGGCGACCAGCAGCGACGGCGACGTGTGCGTCATCCCCGCCAGAAGCGCCATACGCAGGGCCGCCTGACCGGCACATTTATTTACTCGTTCACCAGACGTCCGCCGCGCGCGGCCGCGCCATCTGGCCGCTGCCCAGCAGCCAGACCATCAGGGCATCGGCCTGTTCGCGCGTGGCCGTCACCTCCTGCACGATGCCGAACGCTTTCATGGCGCCGGCCGCCAGCGCCTGCAGACGCGCGCGCTGCTGCGCGTCCGCCTCGACCGATACGAGGCCGCGGCAAAGGGCGGCCAGCGCCACCTTGTTATGCTTGAGCCACAGGCCGCGCCGCTTGCGGTCGATGTGCGCTTCATCGCTGCGCTCCGCTTCAAACAGCAGGACGAACGGCTCGCCATGGCGCAGCAGGGCGTCCATGTCGTTTTCCCACAGCGGGGCATAGCCGTCGACGGCCGTTTCAGGGCGAAAGCGCACGATGGGAAAGTCGCTGACGTCGTGGATGGAGAAATGGGCGGGATTCGGTTTCATGGCGTGCTTCCTTGCGAGGTGGTTGAAAATGCTTGCCAGCCGCCGCCCAGCGCCTTGTAGACCTGGACCAGCGACAGCGAGGCGGTGGCGCGGCTGTCGACCAGCGCCGCTTCGTTGTTCAATAAGGTGTTTTGCACGTGCAGCACGTTGATCAAGTCCGTGCCGCCCTGGCGGTACCGCAGTTCCGCGCTGCCCAGCGCCCGCCGTCCCTGCCTGACGGCTTCATCGAGGCTGGCCTGGCGGCGGGCGTTGGCCTGGTAGCCAGAGAGCGCGTCTTCCACTTCGTGCCAGGCGGCCAGCACCGTCTGGCGGTAGGCGATGGCCGCTTCCTGCTGCTGCGCCTCGCGCAATTGCAGTTTGCCGCGCAGGCGACCGCCATCGAACAGGGGCACGCTGAAACCGGGGCCGAAGGCAAAGCGTTTGGCGTCCCAGCCGATGTCGGACAGCTGCATCGCTTGCAGGCCGATGCTGCCCGACAGCGTGATGCGCGGATAAAAATCGCCTTGCGCTACGCCGATGGCGGCCGTGGCCGCGTGCAGCTGCGCTTCGGCACGGCGGATGTCGGGACGCCGCTCGGCCAGGCCGCTCGGCACGCCCAGTTGCACCTGCATGGCCACGGCCGGAATGTCCTTGCCCGCCGCCAGTTCCGCCTGCAAGGCTTGCGGCGGCAGCGCCAGCAAGAG
This sequence comes from Janthinobacterium sp. HH106, assembly GCF_001758725.1. Lineage (NCBI taxonomy): Bacteria > Pseudomonadati > Pseudomonadota > Betaproteobacteria > Burkholderiales > Oxalobacteraceae > Janthinobacterium > Janthinobacterium sp. HH106. The sequence goes on from NZ_LRIC01000043.1 coordinate 31,126, forward strand.
GGCGAGGGCGTTGCCCAGGCGCGCTTCGCGCTGCTGCAGCGGCGGCAGGCGTGCTTCGATGGCGGCCACGTGGGCCGCCGCCTCGGCTTCGTCGAGTTGCGTCGCCACGCCTTCGCGCAGGCGGATGCGGGTCAGGTCCAGGGTATGGCGGGCGATATCGAGCAGCTGTTGCGTGATGGCCAGCGTCTGCTGCGCGCCGCGCAGCTCGATGTAGTCGCGCGCCGTCTCGGCCAGCACGGCCAGCAGCACGCCGCGCTGCGTTTCCAGCGCCACGTCGACGCGCGCGTCAGCCGCTTCCACTTCACGGCGCACGCGGCCCCACAGGTCCAGCTCCCAGGCGGCGTCGAGGTTGCCTTGCCACAGGTTGTAGGCTGACTGGCCGTTGTTGCGCGACGGGTCGCTCAAACCCTGCTCGCTGTTGCGCGCGCGGCCGTAGCTGCCATTTGCGCCCAGGGACGGGCCTTGCGCGGCGCCCGCCACGCCGCGCGCGGCGCGGCTTTGTTCCAGCCGGCTGCCAGCCGCCAGCACGTCGAGGTTGGCGCCGGCGGCGCGCTGCAGCAGGGAAGACAGGGTGGCATCGCCGAAGCCGTCCCACCAGCGTTGCTCGATGGCGGCGTCCTGCTGGGCGGCGAAACGGGCATCCTGCGCCTGGCGCCATTGCTGCCCCAGCTCGTGGTGCGGAGGCTGGAAGTCGCTGCCCACGCTGGCGCAGCCGGCCAGGCCCAGGGCCGTGAAAATGATCAGTGCTTTCATCGCGCGCTCACCTGTTGCAGCAGTTGACGGCGGGGGGCCGTATCGATGCGCACTTCGGCCGACATGCCCACGCGCAGGCGGCTGCCGTCATCCTGGCCCGGATCGAGCGCGATCCTGACGGGGATGCGCTGCACCACCTTGGTGAAGTTGCCGGTGGCGTTTTCCGGTGCGATGGCGGCAAACGTCACGCCCGTGGCGGGCGCGATGCTGTGCACCGTGCCGCGCAGGAGCATGCCCGGATAGGCGTCGACGGCGATGCTGGCGCGCTGGCCCTGGCGCACGTGCGTGAGCTGGGTTTCCTGCAGGTTGGCGATGACGAAGCTGCGGTTCAGGGGCACCACGGCCATCAGGCTGGCGCCGGGCGCCACCAGGGCGCCGACGCGCACGGCGCGGCGTCCCACGATGCCGTCGATGGGGGCGCGCAGCTGCGTATGCGACAAATCAAGTTCGGCCCGCTGCAGGCTGGCGCGGGCGCGCAGCAGGGCCGCTTCGGCCGCACCTTGCTGCGCCTGTAAAATGTCCGTCTGCTTGCGGGTGGCGACGAGGGCGGCGCGGTTTTGCGCCAGGCGCGCCCGGCTCACGTCGAAGCGCGATTGCGCCTGCTGCGCGTTCTGCACGCTGCCCGCGCCCTGGCCTGCCAGGTGCGTTGAGCGGGCCAGTTCCTGTTGCGCCAGCTTGTCTTCCGCCTGGTTGGCGTCGACCAGGGTCGTGGCTTGCTCGATCACCGATTGCTGGCGCTGCAAGGTGGCGCGGGCATTGGCCAGCTGCGCTTCGGCGCCGGCGACCTCGGCGCGGGCCGAGGCGGCGCCGGCCTGGTAGTCGCGGTCGTCGATGCGCGCCAGCAGCTGACCCGCCTTGACAGTCTGGTTGTCTTCCACCAGCACTTCCCGCACGATGCCGCCCACCTTGGGGGAGAGCACGGTGTAGTCGGCGCTGACGAAGGCGTCGTCGGTGCCTTGTTCGTCGCCGCGGGCGAACAGCAGTTGCCAGGCGCAAAAGGCCAGGGCGCAGGCCAGCAGGACCAGGCCGAGAAGAAATGCGCGTGAGCGCAGTATGGTTGTTTGCATGGGGATGCTCTTTCTTGAAATAAAAGTCAGGCTGCGCGCGGCGGATAGACGCGCGTCGGCAGGATGGGAATGATCACAATCATGGCCAGCGCGATGGCCGCCACGCACAGGTACAGATCGGACGAGGTCAGGGTGACGACTTGCGCATGCATGCGCTGCGCCAGGCCCGGCACGTCCACGACGCCAGGCAGGTTGCCCAGGCGCTCGCTGAGCACCGTCGAATGAAAATGGTTGCGGCGCGTGATCAGCGCGTCGAGCACGCCGGTGGCGACGACGGCCGACATGCCCTTGATGGTGTTGAACCAGGCCGAGGCGAAGGGGCCATCCTGCGGCGCCAGGCCCGTGGTGGCCAGCAGCAGCAAGGGAATCACGGCCATCGGTTGCGCGAAGATCTGCACCGCCTGCAGCAGGTAGAAGTGCGTGCGTATCCAGTCCGGCGACATGCGCGCACCCAGCACGCAGGACAGGGCCAGCAGGGCCAGGCCGATGGCCAGCACCCAGCGGCAGTCGACGGCGCGGATATTGCACAGGGCGGCCACCAGCGGCAGGGCGACCAGCTGCGGCAGCGCCACCATCAGCATCACGGGCGCCGTTTGCAGCGGACGGTAGGCGTGCACCTGCGCCAGGTAGGACGAGGGAATCAGGATCACGGCCAGCAGCACGAACAGCACGCCGCCCAGGGTCAGCAGGGCGTGGCTGAGGTTACGCCGCGACAGCAGCTGCAGCTTGAAGAACGGCAGCGGATGCGACCACTCATTGACAAAGAACAGCACCAACAGCAATAGACCGCCACCCAGCAGCACGCAGATCAGCGGCGAGGCGAACCACGCCAGACGCTCGCCCTGCAGCAAGCCCACCACCAGCATGCTGATGGCGGGCAGACCCAGCAGCAGGCCGCGCCAGTCGAATTGACGGAAACGCTCGAGGCGCAGCGGGTCTTGCGGCAAGCCCCACGACACCATCAAGAGGGCGACGATGCTGCCCGGGATGACTTGCCAGAACGCCCATTGCCAGCCCAGGTACTCGGTCCAGAAGGCGGCCAGCGGCGTGCCCAGGCTGGGACCGAAGGTGGCGCTCAGCGCGTAGCCGCCCAGGCCATACAGCTTGATGTTCGGCGGCAGGAAGCGCAGCGCCACCGTCATCAGCATGGGCGGCAAGGCGCCGCCGGCCGCGCCCTGCACCACGCGCAGGAACATCAGCACGGACAGGTTCGGCGCGAACGGGCAAAGCACGCCGGCGGCCATGCAGACGACGATGGCGGCGGCCGTCAGGCGGCGCAGCGAGAAGGTGACGGAGCACCACGGCGCGAACGCCATGGCCGACACCGAGGCGGCCGCATACAGGGCCACGAGCCAGCTGGCGTCGTCGCGCGCGATGCCCATGGCGCCGCGGATGTCGGCCAGCGCGACCTTGGTGATGTTTTCATTCAGGCCCGATACCAGCACGGCCAGCAGCACGCCGGCCAGGCCGGTGGCCAGGCGCGGACCAAAGACGGGTGGCGCCGGCGGTGAAGGGGGAGGCGGCGCCATCGTCGGGATGGCGCCAGGAAGTAATACAGCGGACACAGGGAACTCCGTGGATGAGAATCAGTCCACGCAGTATAGGTAGCCGTTAATCTTGTGAAAATTGATAATTGATGAAGTCTCGATTGCGTCTGGCGCAATGATATTGGGTTCAGCGCCTACGCGCCCGGCGCGCTGCCGCACAGCGACTTGATCGTCGCGCGCAGCCAGCGGTGTGCGTGGTCGTGGTCGAGGCGCGGATGCCAGGCCTGGAACACGTCGACGTTGTCGACGGGAATGGGCAGCGCGAAGGTGCGCAGCTTCAATCCCAGGCGCTCGACGATGGGCAGCAGGGGCGTGGGCATCAGCGGCAGCAGCAGGCGCGAATCGGCCACGGCGAAGATGGCGGACTGAAAATTGGGCGTGATCAGCGAAACGCGGCGCATGTAGCCCCGCTCGGCCAGGGCCGTGTCGAACGGGCCGCGCGCCAGGCCGCGTCGCGACACGCTGATATGTTCGTACTCGGTGAAGCTGTCCAGGTTCATGGGGCCGTCGAAGATCGGATGGTCGCTGCGGGCGATGCCGACAAAGCCGCTGCTAAACAGCTGCTGCAGCTTGATGTCGGGCGCAAAGGCGCGTCGCGCGCTGATGTACAGGTCGATGCGGCCCGCGTGCAGGGCGTCGTTTTCCGTGGCGCCATCGCCTTCGGGCACGAAGCGCAGCACCGTGTTCGGCGCATGGCTGGCCAGCAGGTCGCGCAGCTTGCCGCCGTAGGCGCCGACGAACACGTCGTTGGCGCACAGGCTGAAGGTGCGTTCCAGGGTGCGCAGGTCGATTTCACGGCCGGACGTGAAGACGGCGTGCGCCTGCTCCACCACGCCGCGCACCTGCTCGCGCAATTCCAGCGCGCGCGGGGTGGGCGCCAGGCCGCGCCCGGAGCGCACGAAGACGGGGTCGCCGATGGCGTCGCGGATGCGCGCCAGGGTGCGGCTCATGGCCGGCGCGCTCAGATTCATGCGCCGCGCGGCGGCCACGGCGCTGCCTTCCTCGAGCAGGATGTCGAGGGCGACTAGCAGATTCAGGTCTGGGAGTTTCATGCGGCGATTATAGCCCGGGGGCCAGCGCCAGCGCTGCGCCGGCAGGACGCCGGCGCAGAGGGGATGCTATTGCGGTATTACTCGGCTGCCGGCTCGGCGCCGCAGCATTTCTTGTACTTCTTGCCGCTGCCGCAAGGGCAGTCGTCGTTGCGGCCCACTTTCGGCTCTTCGCGCTTCAGGGTTTGCACCGGTGCCTTGCGGCGCGGCACCCAGAAACGGTGGATGGCCGGCAGGTTCGCTTCCAGTTCCTGCGCCAGCTTGTGCGCCTTGACCGGGTCTTCCACCAGTTTCAGCTCTTCTTCCTTGATTTCGTCGGCGCCCAGCAGGTAGATCGGCTGCATCAGCGCGGCCACTTCGGAATCCCAGATTTCGTTCCACGAGCCTGGACGCAGTTCCATGCCGTCCCAGAAGCCCCAGCACCACGCTTCGGCGTCGATCAGGGTCTGGCCTTCGTAGTCGTGTTCGACGAACAGGGCTTCGAATTCCTTGGGTGCCACTTCAAACGTCACCAGCACTTCGTTCATGAAGCGCATGATCAGGTTGACGATGCGCTCTTCTTCCTTGCTGTTCTTGAATTTCGGCGCATCCTCGGCATCTTCGCCCCACACGCGCGGCAACCACTCGGCCGGCATGATCGGTTCCGGACCGATGGCGACGGCCGTCAGATAGCCGTGCAGCATATCCATGGTCATGGCGTCTTCGGAGCACCGGTCCGACAACAGGAATTGGTCTAATTCGTCAAATTCTTTTTCTGATAATGGCTGTTCGAGTGACATGGCTTGCTCTTTGATGAAATGTAAGGCGCCAGTATACGCCTTGCGGCGCTTCATCACCGAAGTGTTTGCACCGGCGGCCCGCGCGCGCCTTACAATGTCGCTCATGCACAATGAAAACCAGCCGCACGAGGACGACCGGCCCGTCCATCCCTTTTCCGCCCTGAGCCCCGATTGCGTGCTCGACGCCCTCGACAGCGTGGGCTTGCGCGGCGATGGCCGCCTGCTGGCGCTGAACAGCTATGAAAACCGCGTCTACCAGGTGGGCATCGAAGACAGCGCGCCCCTGGTGGCCAAGTTTTACCGCCCTGAGCGCTGGAGCGATGCAGCCATCCTGGAAGAACACGCGTTCGTGTCCGAGCTGGTCGAGCGCGAAATCCAGGTGGTGCCGGCGCTGGCGATCAACGGCAGCACCCTGCACCAGTACCAGGGCTTCCGCTTTGCCGTCTTTCCCCGCCACGGCGGCCGCGCGCCCGAGCTGGACGACCCGGCGACCCTGGAATGGATAGGGCGCTTCATTGGCCGCATCCACGCCGTCGGCGCGCTGTCCACGTACAAGGAACGCCCGGCGCTCGATCACCAGACGTTTGGCGTCGAACCGCGCGAGTTCTTGCTGGAGGGTAACTTCCTGCCGCCCGAGCTGCTGGCCGCGTATTCCAGCGTGGCGCAGCAGGCGCTCGACGGCGTCAAGCGCTGCTATGACCGCGCGGGCGACGTGGCCGTGCTGCGCACGCATGGCGATTGCCATGGCGGCAACGTGCTGTGGACGGACGCCGGCCCCCATTTCGTCGATTTCGACGACAGCCGCATGGGTCCGGCCATCCAGGACCTGTGGATGATGCTGTCGGGCGAGCGCGGCGACCAGGTGCGCCAGATGAGCGACATCCTGGCCGGCTACGAAGATTTCTGCGATTTCGACCCGCGCCAGCTGTACCTGGTCGAAGCGCTGCGCACCCTGCGCCTGATCCATTATTCGGCCTGGCTGGCGCGCCGCTGGGACGATCCCGCCTTCCCCGTCGCCTTCCCGTGGTTCAACACGCAGCGCTACTGGCAGGACCGCATCCTTGAACTCAGGGAGCAGGTGGCGCTGATGGACGAGGCGCCTTTGTGGCCCATTTGAGTTAAATAGCGAAAAGAAAGGTAAAAGCGGCTCTTCTTGCCGCGCTGATTTGTGCATGCCTGTTCGATAATGGTGGTAATAAATTCCCATAAGCAACGGAATTCACCCGAATAAGCGAGAAATCATGCAAGCACAGCAAAATCAGCGCCAGGCCGCCTCCCTCACCGTCGCGTATTCCGCCGACGACGAGTTCGACCAGGACAGCATCGTTTCGCTGCATGATTTCAAGGACCTGGAGCGCAAGGCGGAAGCGCCAGCGCCGGTTCCAGCCGCTCCTGCCACTCCTATGCCCGAGCCGCAAGCCGAGCCGGCAGCGGAAACCGATACCAAGGCGCCCGCCGCCGAACGCCAGAAAATGGAACTGAAGGCCATCCACGAGGCGATTGCCCGCGTGGAAGCGGAAGCGAAGGCCACCTGCGCCGCCGAAAGCCGGGCCCTGGCCGAGGCGCGCGTGCGCTCACTGGCCGAGGACCGCGCCGCCATCGACGCGGCCGCCGCCGCCGCCGCGCAGCAAAATGCGCAGGCAGCCGAGGAAGCGATCGCCGCCAACCGCGAACGCCTGGAAACCATGCGCGCTGCCGCGCAAGCCAGCGTGGCCCGCCTGGAAGCCGTCAAGCAGGAGACGGCCGAACTGCGCGCCCGCGTGGAGTCCGACAATGAAATCCGCCTGGCCGCGGAACAGCGCGCCCGCGCCGAGCAGGAAAGCCGCTTGCGTGCCAGCGAACAGGTGGCGGTGCAGTCGGAACTGGCAGAGCAGGCAGCCCGCGCCGCCGAGGAATTGCAGGTGCAGACGGAGCAGGCGCGCTTGCAGGCCGTCGAGCGCGTGGCCGCCGTGCACGCGGCCAAGGAGGAAATGGTGGGCATCGCCTCGGCCGACGCCCGTGTCGCCGTGCTGGCCCGCGAACGCGAGCGCCATGCGCACGGCGCGCGCCAGACGGCGCAGATGCTGGCCGAAGCGGAAAGCGAAGCGCTGGATCTGACGGTGCAGCGCGAGCGCGCCGACCAGATCGCGCTGGAATCGGCCTTCAACCGCGCCGCCGCCGAAGTGCGCGCCCTGGAAGAAGCGCGCGCGCTGGCGCACCTGGAGCAGGAACGCGAAGCCATCGCGCTGGCGCAGGCCGAATCGGAACGCCATGCGGCGCAGTCGCTGCGTTTGCGCCTGCAGACGGAAAAGGAATTGCGCGACGCGGCCATCCACCGCGAGCGCCTGGAAATGGTCGCCGTGGCCAGCGCGCAGGCGCGCCGCGATGCCGACGTGCGCATCCTGGCCGCCACCGAGGCGCGCATCGAGGTGGACCGCCAGCTGCGCGCCGTGGCCCTGGCCCGCGTGACCGCCGAACAGGATGCGGAAATCGCCGGCCACGCCAAGCTGGAAGCGGAAACGGCGGCCCTCGAAGAAACCAAGGCCCGCGAAGCGGCCGAGCAGGCTGCCGCTGCGGCAGCGGCCCGCGAACTGGAAGAGCAGCAGCGCGCCGCCAGTCTGGCGCAGGAACGCGCCGAACTGGCGCGCCAGGCGGCGGAACTGGCCGCCAGCCAGAACGACGCCGAGCAGGCCGAAGTCGATGCCGGCAAGGCGACACTGGCCGCGCAGGAGCAGGCAGCGCAGCTGGTGCAGGAAAAAGCGCGCCAGGCAGCGCAGCTGCTGCAGGCGGAGCAGGAGCGCCTGGCCGCCGAACAGGCCGCCATCGCCGCCTTGAAAGAAAAACTGGAAGCGGAAGCGCTGGCGTGCCACGCGGCGCAGGAGCGCATCGTCGCCGAAGGCGCACAAGCGGAACTGCTGCGCGGCCAGCAGGCGGCCGAACAGGCTTTGCGGGAGGCGGCGCAAAAGGAAGCCGATGCCATCCGCATTTTGATGGACCAGGCGCTGGTCGAGGGCGAAAAAAAGGCCGCTGCCGCGCAAGCCGTGCAGGCGCAGGCGCGCCTGGCCGTGGAACTGGGACAAGTGCATAGCGAGCGCGCCCGCGTGGAGGAAGACAAGGCGCAAGCTGCCGAAGCGCTGCTGGCGTCCGAGCGCGATTTCGTCGCGGCCGAACGCGAGTCGCTGGCGCTGATCGCGCAAAAACTGGTGCAGCAGCGCCAGACCAGCAGCGCCGAAGAGCGTGCCTCGCAAGCGATCGCCGGCCGCCTGGAAGCGGAAAAACAGGCGACGGCGGCAGCCGAAGCGCGCGCCGCCATGGAACAGCAAACGCTGGAAGCCGTGCGCCAGCGCGAGCAGCTGGAACTGGCGGCGCAGCAGGCCGCCAGCGAGAAACTCGACGCGCAGCAAGCCTTGCTGGCCAGCGCCCAGGCCCATGCCGCCCTGCAGCGCAAGGCGGCCGAGACGACGCGCGCGATGGCCGAGGCCAAGCAGCAGTTGCTGGAACGGGATACGGAGCGCGCGCAGCAGCAGGAGCGCGAACTGGCGGCCCTGCGCGCCAGCCTGGAGCAGCCGCAAAGCGCGTTTTCCAGTTCATTGACCGCCGCCCGCGCGAAAGCCGAACAGGTGAGCTCGGCCAGTCTGACGCGCGAAGTGATCGAGCGGCTGACGCAGCCTAACGACGCTGGCGCCGTCTGGCGTTCGCGCTGAGAGCCTGAAAACCCGATAACAGCCGGGGTCGGACCCTCAGGGTCCGACCCCAGTCCCGGGTTTGGGTTGCATCTGTTTTTCCATCAGAACTTCCGTCCTACTCCCACCAAAATGACATCCGCATCGCGGTGATAATCGGAGATGACCCGGTTCCACGCCACGTGCGTCACCCAGCGGCGGTCGACGTGGTAGCGGGCCACGGCCGACAGCAAGCCCGTCAGGCGCGTGCTGTGGCCCTGGGTGTCGCGGCCGTCCCACGCCACGTAGGGCCCGCCGCCCATGCCGAATTCCACCTTTTCATTCAGTGAGCGGATCAGCCACAGCTGGGCGGCGATACCGCGCCGGTGCGCCAGGTCGGTGTTGCCTTCGTCGAGGGCGGTGACCGTCCAGTCCAAGTATTTTCCTGCCGCGCGCCGGTATTCGAGGGCGAACGGGCGCGAGGACTCCGAGCGCAAGCTGTTGACGATGGTGTGGCCGGTCGATAAGGTCAAGGTGTCGTCGTGCGCCCAGTTCTGCAAGTGCAGCTTGGCACCCGGCACGCCGTCATAGCGGTAGCCGGCGCCGATCAGCAGGTGCGTGGTGTTGTCCTTGCCGCTGGGCCGGATGCGGTTGAGCTGCGCTTGCGCATACCAGCGGTTGTCGAACTGCCAGCGCGCCTGCAGGCTGACGATGGAGCCCCAGCCGTGGTCATTGTCGAAGTTGTGTAGGCCGTCGTCGGTCTTGGCCGTGTCGAAGAAAAAGTAGCGGCCCGCGCCGGCGCCCAGCATCAGGCCCTGCTCCACTTTTTTCGTGCGCAGCCAGACCTGGCCCGCCATGCCGTCGCGGTGATGGTCTTGCGGGTGGCCTTCATTGATGTACGACAGGCTGACGGCGCTGTAGTCGCCCACCGGCTGGATGTAGCTGATGGCTGCGACAAAGGTATGCTCGTTGGTCGAGTTCACTTTCAGGGCGCCGGCCATGCCGGAGATATCCTGTGCCTGGGCGGACGGGGCGAGCGAGGCGGCCAGCAAGGCCAGGGCGGCGGGGCATATGCGCATGGTATTTCCGATAGTGGTGATACACGCTAATGGTGGGCTGGCTGGACGTGTTGCGCTAGCGCAAGCATTGTGTGTTTTTACTACAGCAATGAACAGTTCCAGTCAGAACTAATTGCGAGTGTATAAGAAAGTGAGAATGTGTGAGGCGCGCCATGCGGCTGGAGAGCGGGGAGGGGCGCCGGCGCGAGTATGGCTGGCCGGCGCGATGCTGCTGAAGTTGCTGGACTTGCGGTGGTATTGCTGTCGGTATTACTGACTCAGGACGACTTTATCGGCAAAATATTCCGTCTCGCCGAAGCATTGCGTGGGCACGCCCTTGTGCTGGCTGTAGGTGACGAGGATGCGCTTGCCGGCGGCGGCCGACAGCTGCTTCGCCACTTCCTCGTCGCGCACGCTGAACTGGAATTTTTCCGGGATGGTGCCCGGCAGCGCCGTCAGCAGCAATTCACCCTCCCAGGTCTTGCAAATCCAGCCCCGCTTGGAAAACTTTTGCAGGTAACCCGCCCGTTCGCCTTCCGAGTACGAGAAGCTGAGGGCCATCCACGTGTAGGCCGCCAGCAGCAGGAAGCCGGCTACGAGGAAGATGGCGAAGGCGAAGGTGACTTTTTTGGTCGTAGGGGTCATGGTAGGGTTATCTAGGTAAAAAATGGGGATGCTTAAAAATGTTCAGGGCAAGGCGCATTGCCGAAGACAGTACGACTAGTACGGCAAGGCAATGCAACGCCGCCATGGACTTTTTTAAGCGTTTCCTCAGTCTTTGCGGCCGGCTTTCCAGTTGAGGCCAAAATTGTATCGCTCGTCCATGGCCTGGTGCGCCGTGATTTTACCTTGGCCGCCGAAGTATTCCACCAATTTTGTCACCTGCAGGTTGCCGCCGTGGTTTTCCAGCATGGCGATGGCGCACATGGCGTGCGGGCTGTCTGTGTCGAGGCGCACTTCCACGGTCGGCTGGCCGGGAATCTCGATCGTCACGACGCCATCCGTTGCGGCCCAGTTCGGCACGCCTTCGTAGATGAAGGCGTACACGAGCACGCGCTTGATCTGGTCGAAATGGGTGCCGTTGATGAAGATGTTTTCACCGCTGCTGACGCTGCCCGTGCGGTCGTCGCCTTCCAGGTGGATGTACGGTGGCCTGTCATACGCGCCCCAGCTGTTGCCCAGCGCCTGCACGGCGCTCTTGCTGCCATTGCTCATCTCGAACAGGCAGCCGATATCGAGGTCGATGCCGCCCGAACGGGCGGCCGGCTTGTTGAACAGCTTGCCGAGGAAGCCCGTATCCAGTTTTGAGGCGGGCGCCTGGCCTTGCGACGCGTTCTGGTTCCAGTTCAGATTGACCCGGATGCGGCCATAGCCGCCGCTGTCGCGCTTGTCGAGCGAAATCTTGTCGCCGCGCTTTTCCAGGCGAATTTTTGAGAGCGAGATTTTATTCGCCGCTGGCGGGGCCGCCGGCGCAGGCACGGGAGCCGGGGCCGGAGAGGATTGCGCCGCTTCGCTGCCGCCGAAGTGCTTCAGCAGCGCCGCCAGGCCGCCCGCGAAACCCTGGCCCACGGCGCCGAAGCGCCAGCTGCCGTCGCGGCGATACAGTTCGCCGATAATGACGGCTTTCTCATCCTGGAAGTCATTGCCCGTGAAGGCAAACGTGGCGGCCTGGCCCAGTGCCATGCTGGAGTTGCCCAGCGCGCGCATGCTGCCCTGTTCCGTCGCGGCCGTGAAGACCAGCTTGTCGATCGAGGCGGGCAGGCGGGAAAGGTCGACCTGGAAGGTGGAGCGGGGACCGTTCAGCTCCACCGTGACGGCGTTGTCCGGCGCGCTTTTCTGGTTGTAGAACACCATGTAGCGGTCGTCCGACAGCTTGCCGGCCGCATCGACGCCGAAGCAGCTGACGTCCACTTCCATCGAGCCCGAAACGATATCGAGCGTGACGGCAAACGGGCCATTCAAGCCCAGGTCAGCCAGTTTGCCTTTTTGTCCGCGTGTGAAATTGGTCATGGTCGTGCAATCCCTTCGTCGCTTGAGAGTTGAGTCAATGAGATAGTCGGCAGGTGCGCGGCGGCGTTGTCGGCCGCATGGCGGATGCCGAACAGGCGCGCCTGCTCGATGATGCGCAGGGCCCAGCTGCTGTGCGTGGCCACTTCGCACATCGATTCCTGCATGCGGAACACGGCCGGGCTGTCCGGGTCGATGATGCGCAGCGCCAGTTCGATGTCCGACTGCGCCACCTGGTAGTGGCGCTCGATCTGCGGCACCTGGTCCGGGTGGATGGCCGTCTTGGCGATCATGCCGTGCGCCATGTCCTGCGCCACTTCGGCATCGAGCCAGCTGCCCTGCGACAGGTGCTCGAAGACGGGCGCCGTCAGCTGGAAGCCGTGCGGCTTGAAGATGGTGACCAGGCGGCCGATGACCTGGCCCAGCGGCGTCTGGTAGATGGTGCCGCTGGTGGGGCGGCGCAGGCCCAGCAGGGCCAATAAATCGTTGCCGCCGATGCGCAGGGCCAGGATGCGGCGCCGCACTTCCGGCGCCGACAGGATGAGGCGGAACTGCTTCATTTCCTCGTCGTCGAACACTTCCGCCGTTTCCAGGGTCGGCATCAGCAAATGATGCGTGTGGCGCACGAGGTCGAAATACGTGGCGAAATTGTGGCGCGTAGATTTCGGCAGCACGAAGCCGCTCAATTTGTCGGCGCCCGGCATGGCCAGCACGCGCGTCAGCACCTCGAGATTGCGCACGCGCACGAAGCGCAAGGTGTCCGATTCGTCGGCCATGTTTTGCAGCGCCAGCGACAGGTTGAACAGCGCGTAACTGAGGTCGCGTTCGGCGATGGCGTCTTCGGTGCAAAGGATGACCGAGCGCAAATGGCTGAATTTGTCGCCATTGGCGATCGCCAGCAAGTCCTTGTGCGTGGTCGGCACGTACATGGAGGCGCCCAGCGCCGCTTTATGTTCGCTTTGCGGGTGTAGGGAGTTGTTATCCATCGACTGCGCTCCTGATAAGGGCGACCGCCTGGTAAGGCAGCGCCGGTTCTACTATGACGGGTATGGCTTTTTCCTGCGCCAGAAGCAGCAAATGTGCCACGTCCGGCGCATTCGTGTCGCGCACGATCAGGCGCTCGGGCACGCGGCGCAGCAGCACGCGCGTCGCTTCGCCGATGCCTGGCTTGATCAGGTTGATGTCGCTGATGCCGTATTCCTGCTGCGCTGCCGCCATGTAGGCTTGCGAGCGGGCCGCCATGGCTGGCGCATCGCTCGCTTCGGCCAGCGGGATGCCGCTGCTGGCGGCAATCGCCATGGCATCGGCCACCAGACCGTCGGCGAAAGCGCGCGACTGGTCGTGCTGCTCGAACTGCGCGTAGTACACGCAGCCGTGGAAGTCGTCCGGACCGATGGCTTCATTGAGCACGGAGCGGCTGACCAGGCCCGAAACGGTGGCGTTCAAGATGCTCGACGGGATCAAATAGTCGCTGGCCGAGGCGGCGCAGGCGGCCGTGCCGGCCAGGTCGGACAACACGAACAGGCCGCCATCGATCGCCGTGCCATTGGCCGCGTTGAAATCGTGGACCGTCTGGCGCAGCTCGCGCGAAATCACGCCCTTGCCCGTCCAGCCGTCGACGAAGACGAGGGAAGCGTCGCCATGGCCCTGAGCCAGGATGTGCTGCAGGGCGTTCGCGTCGATGCCGCGGTCGCGGATGATGGAGACGGAATAATGGCTGCACTCGCGCTGGAAGACCTGGCGCAGCAAGTGCCCGAGGATGACGCCCACGGGCGTGCCGGCGCGCGCCAGCGACACGAGCGTGATGGGGCCAGTGCGGCGCGCCGCGATCAGGGCGGCCAGGCGCAGGCAGTCGCGTGCCATCTGCAGGCGGTTGGCCGCGAACGCGTTCTGGAACAGGGCCAGGTAGGCGGGCGAGGGCAGGGACTCCGGCGACAGCATCTCGCTGTAGTGGCGCTGGCCCGACTGGATCAAGCGCTCTTTTTCGGCCAGGTCGAGGATGGGTTCGAGCGCCATCGGCGTCAACAGAAACTCCACATCTTCCTGGCGGTAGCTGCCGCTGAAATGCTGCGTGCTGTCGCTCATAGCGCCGCCACCGTGAGTGCCGCCAGCTGGGTGCCGTTGGGAATGATGGCGTAGTCGCAGGCGGCCATGAAGCGGGCGTCCGAACGGCTGTCGCCCATGCCGAAGCTGACGATGGGGCCGTGTTCGGCTTCGAGTTCCGCGCGCAGGTAAGCCACGGCGCGCGCCTTGTTCAAGGTCTTCGGCAGCACGGCCAGGTTGTTGCCGTTGCGGTGGATGAAGTAGTCCGAACCTTCGGTTGCGATCCACTGCTGCAGCACCTGCTCTTCGATGTCGGCCAGGCGCTCGCCGCGCGCTTCATGGTCCTTGACGACGATGTAGAACGGCGTGTTGTAGTCTTCGATCAGGCGCGCGCGCGAAGGCATGCCCGTCCTGGCCTGGAAATCGTCGATGATGCGCATGGCGTCCCGCAGGCCTGGCAAGGCCGTCTGCATGTCGTTCTGCATCAGGGACAGCCAGCCAGCGTCGAGCGCGCCGCCCGGCTGCAGCACGATGCCGCCGTAATCGAGCACGCTGTAGCTGGTAAACGGCAGGTCGACGCGGCGGAATGCATCGCCATTTCTCGCCGTGGCGGGGATCAATGTCATGCCGCTTTGCGCGAATTCAAAGAAGGCGCGCTGGCGCGCCGTCGTAAACGAGCAGGCGTCGCCATTTTTCAGATAGGCGGCCGCTTGCAAATCGGTCTCGCCAGGGCATTTTTTCGGGGTCTGGAACAGTGTGTCGTCCAGATCAACAAACAGGAATTTCTTCAATTTTGGTCTCTGACTGAAAGTGGAACAGCCGGCCGTTCAACTGGCCGGCGAGTTGCATGAGGGCGGGGCTGGCCGGGGTTTCATGGCAGATGAATACGTGCTGGTACTGGCCCGGCGCCACGTTGTACAGGTAATTGGCGATGCCTTCGCCGTAATTGTCGTCGCAGCGGACGATATGGCTGACGGAGCCCCACGACAAAATGGGCGAGCGCGTGGTCGACTGCACCACGACGTTCTTGCCCAGGCTTTCCAATTCGCGCGCCAGCAAAAACGACGGGTGCATGAATTCGCCCGTGCCCAGCACCAGCACGGAGTCGCCGGCGCCGATTTCCTGCGCCAGCTGCACGGCCAGGCCTTGCGGCGGCGCCAGGGCGCGTCCCACGCCGATGCGGCCAAAGGCGGGGCTGGCGCCCCGTTCTTCGTTCGCCTCGAAGCGCTGCGCGCTGGCCGCCACGGGAGCGGGCGCGGCGCCGGCCTGGAAGGCGTAGTGGCCGGAGAGCGCCGCGCCGATGGTCGTGGGCAGGCCGAAACGCTCACTCAAGCCCGCGTTGGCGGCCTGGCCCATGAAATTGGTGATCACGCCCAGGTGCAGCTTTTCCAGCTGCGGATAGCGCGCGCGGCACACTTGCACCAGGTTGGCGAAGGTGTTGCCGGTCGACGCTTCATCGTCGATCAGCACCAGGCTGCGGGCCTTGGAAAACAGGGCGCTGGCCGCGTCCGACAAATGCAAAAACTGGCGCGGCGCGTGGCTGTGCGATTCCTCGAATTCGAAGAAGGGCACCGTGCCGACGCGGTAGCGCGAGCTGTGCAAAAACAGCGCTTTTCCATTCGGGTTGGCGCGCAGCCAGGCCTCGAACACGCCCTGGCCCAGGCCGACGGCCGTTTCCGCCATGGCGATGAAGACGACGGGACCGGGCAGGCTGGGGGGAATCTGCGCGGCCAGGTCGTCGTGGATGGCTTGCATGGCGCGCGGCGTGACGGGCCAGTGCTTGCCCAGCACCTTCGAGAGGAACAAAAAGCCCCGCTTGGCGTTGGCGCGCGCGGCAAAGCCGATCAGCCAGTCCAGCGGAAAGCGCGCCTCGTCCACTTTCAGGGTCAGCTCGCCCGTGGGCATTTGCTGCTTGACGAGGTTCATGGCAGCTCCACGGCATAGGCGGCTTCACCCACGCGCATGCCATCGCGGATGGCGGGCACGGTGAGCTTGTCGAAGCCCTGGTCGAAGCCGGCCAGCGCCAGGTAGGGCAGGTTGGGGCCGGCCGCGCACGCCATGCCGATGCCGCCCGACATGCGCGGATTGATCTCCAGCAGCGCCAGGCCGTTCGCCCCTTCGCGGAACTGGATGTTGAACACGCCATTGAGCCGGTAGTCGCGCGCCAGTTTGTCGCAGGCCGCCAGCAGGTCGGCGCGCAGTTCGATCAGCTGGCCGCTGCCGCCCCCATGCAGCTTCTTGCGCGGCACGGCGCAAATGAGCGTGCCCTGGTCGGCGACGCAGTCGGCGCTGTATTCGTGGCCGTCGAGGTATTCCATCAGCAGCAGGGTTTTAAATGTACCCATCTGCGCCAGGCCGGCGCGCAGCTCCTGCGCATTGATCTGGTAGGCGGCGCCGGCCAGCAGCAGCTGGGCGCTGGTGCGTTCTTCATCGAGTATGGCAAAGCCCAGGGCATACACGGATTCGGACGGTTTGATGCACAGCTTAGGGTAGCGGGGGCGCAGTTCGGCGTAGGCGGCGTCGTATTCTTCAATGGTGGTGACGGCGCGGTAGTCGGCCGGGCGCGCCATGGGCAGGTCGAGGCCCTCGCAGAAGCGCGCCTTGTCATGCATCAGGGTCAGGGTGTCTTCGCTGGCCACGCTGAGCACGCGCGTGCCGATGGCGGCGAAGCGCGCGCTGGCGCTGCCGATCAGGCCCGCTTCCTTGCCGGGCCAGAAAATCGTGATGCCCCGGTCGCGGCAAAATTCCAGGCACCACTCGACATAGTTGTGGCCCGTCAGGCCCGACGGTTCGACCGCGTATTCGTGCGCCGACAAAAAGGCGGCCGCATGGGCGTTCGTATTGCTGCATACGATGTGATAGCGGGGCGCGCCACTGGTGGCGGCCATATCGGCTTCGCGGATCAGGCGCATCGCCGTGCCGACCGAGGAAAATGTTTTGTTGAACCAGACTCTTTGCATGTACGGGGACCGGGTGGAAATAGGAGAAGCCGCGCGCAGGTGCGCGCGCGGGCAGTGTAGCTAGAAAAACTTAACATGGCCTTAGAAAAACGCCAGCCCAAACCTGCTGCGCGTCGTGGACGCGGCCTGCGATGCTCACTGTGCCTCCGCACAGTTGCGCTTCTCGGCCACGTCCCCATCCGCTCGCGACGGTTTTGGCGGGCGTTTGGGAATCAGCCGGCCTTGCCGCTCGCTGTCCACTTGAGGAAGGCGTCGCGGTTGCGCGAGCAGATGAACACCTTGCCCGAGCCGGAAAAGCGCAGCACGATGCCTTCACCGCTGGTCACGCTGTTGACGATATTGCCGAGGAAGCCGCCGATGCCGCCGCCGCCCGAGCCGCCGCCCGTGGTCACGGAAATTTCGTATTTCAGGCTGTTGTCCCAGCACACGACGTGGGAATTGTCGATCACGACGTCCTTGCCCGGCTCGACGTCGAGCTGGAACATGGAGCCGAAGCCCGACACCACCACTTGTCCCGTGCCGGCCGTCTCCATGACGAAGAAGCCGCCCGACTGCGCGAACAGTGCGTTGCCGATGCTTTGCGTGCGCACTTTCATTTCCGTGCCCGAGGTGGCGGCAACAAAGGCGCCGTCGTTGAGCAGGTACTGGCGCGCGCCCACGTCGACCACTTCGATGGCGCCCGGCAGGGTGGGCGAGAGCAAACAGTCGCCGCTGCCGCGCACCGCTTCGATGTGCTGCTGGAAGAACGATTCGCCGTTGGCGAAGCGGCGCATGATGGCGCTGCCCAGGCCACCCGTCATCTTGCCCTTTAAATCGAGCGCCGTTTCCATCATCACCATCGCATCCGATTCGCAATAGATGGTTTCGCCCTGCTTCATGCTGACGTGCAGGAAGGGATCGACGTCGCCCGTGACACTAAATACTGGCATGATAAATCTCCAAAAAAAAGCCGCCTGATCTGTGCAGGCGGCAGTAATGATATGACAAAAGTGCAATTCACCCCGGAAAACCGTCGCGCGCACGCTCGATGCGCGGCGCAGCAGGTTTAACGAGCGTAAATTTAAGCGTTGACGCCGAACGAGCGGGCCAGAGGGCCCAGGCCGCCATTGAAGCCCTGGCCGATGGCCTTGAACTTCCATTCGCCGTTGTAGCGGTAGATTTCGCCAAAGATCATCGCCGTTTCCGTCGAGCTGTCTTCGGACAGGTCGTAGCGGGCGATTTCTTTTTCGCCTTCCGCGTTCAGGCAGCGGATGAAGGCTTTCGACACCATGCCGAAGTTCTGGCGGCGCGCGTCGGCGTCGTGAATGGTGACGGTGATGCTGATGCGGTCGATGTCGGCAGGTACGCGGGTCAGGTCGATTTCGATGCGCTCATCGTCGCCTTCGCCTTCACCGGTCGTGTTGTCGCCCGTGTGCACGACGGAACCGTCGGTCGACTTCAGGTTGTTGTAGAAGATGAAGTCAGAGTCGCCACGGACTTTACCGTCGTTTTTCAGGAGGAAAGCACTGCCGTCAAGGTCGAAGGTGGCGCCGTCCGTCGAACGAGGATCCCAGCCGAGGCCGACGATGATCTTCTTCAGGTTCGGTGCTTCCTTGCTCAGGTTGACGTTGCCGCCTTTTTGCAAACTGATTGCCATGTGGTGCTCCTTAAATAATTAAACTTGATCATGCCTTCATGGGATGAGCGCAAGGCGCTCGTGCCATCACTCTCTCAATTGGGGGCGGAACCCCCGATTTCAAGCTTGTGCCGCGTGCCGTTTGCGGTAACGCAAGGACGACCACAGCGAGACCAGGATGAAGGCCACGCCCGACAGGCCCGTGAACCACTCCGGAATATGGTACTTGACGGACGCCAGCATGATCAAGGCGAGGATGCCGATCGCATAGTGGGCGCCGTGCTCGAGGTAGACGAATTCGTCCAGGGTGCCCTTGTGCACCAGGTACACCGTCATCGAGCGCACGAACATGGCGCCGATGGCCAGGCCCAGCATGATGATGACCACGTCGTTGGTGATGGCGAACGCGCCGATCACGCCGTCAAAGCTGAACGAGGCGTCCAGCACTTCCAGGTACAGGAAGCCGCCGATGCTGCCGCGCGCCACCGTTTTTACCAGGTCGCCATTGCCGCTTTTGGCTGGCGCGGCGCTTTCTTCTGCGTCATCCTGCAAGTCCGGCTCGCCTTCTTCCAGCAAGCCGCTGATCCAGTTCACGCCGATGTAGACGGCGATGCCGACGATGCCCGAGGCGAGCACGCTGTATTTGGCTTGCGCGGGACCCATCGCCACGCAGGCGGCCACGGCGCCCATGGTGATCAGGACGGCCAGGCTTTCCGTGCCCAGCGCGTTGACTTTTTCCTCGGCCCAGCCCAGCCAGTGCAATTCCTTCTCGTCGTCGAACAGGAAGTTCAGGAACACCAGCAGCAAGAAAGCGCCGCCGAAGGCAGCCACTTGCGCATGGTTGTCCGTCAGGTGCTTGGCATACACGTCCGGCGTGGTGGTGGCCATGGTCCACACGTCGACCAGGCCCAGGCCCGTAGCGACGGAAACGATGACGAGCGGGAACAGCAGCCGCATGCCGAAAACGGCCACGAGAATACCGACCGTGAGGAACAGTTTTTGCCAGAATTCATTCCAGTGGCGCAAGACGGAGGCATTCACCACGGCATTGTCGAACGACAGCGACACTTCCATGACGCCCAGCACGCCCGTGATCCACAGCGCATTGATCAGGCCGGGCATGCCGCCATGGCTGTAACCCCACCAGCCCGACACCGCCATCAGGACAAAAGTGACTAAAAAGGAAATTCTGAAATGCCGCATGAGTACCCCGTTGCAAGTATGAAAGACGTTTGATTATCCGCGCCGCTGTGCGCGCCGCGCTCAGTGTTGATATACGTCAATTGTTGTATATGCCATGATTTTATATTAGTTGCCGCCCGGGGCGGCGTTTTATAGACCGGCGACAGACAGTTCTGCTGGCGCGGACGATCTGCGATAATTGCGGCGCGCCCATCCGGCTGCCGCAGTCTCTTGCACACTCTCGACATATATAGAAGAAGGAATACCCCGTGGATATCGCTTACCTCGTCACGCCCCTGATCACCTGGATCCTGGTCGGACCGATCAAATTCCTGATCAACAGTGTCCGCACGCGGCAATGGGCGTTCGGCCTGGTCGGCAATGGCGGCTTTCCCAGCAACCATAGCGCCGTCGTGTCCAGCATGGCCACCCTGATCGCCTTGCGCGAAGGCATAGGCCATCCCGCCTTCGGCGTGGCCGTGACCCTGGCTTTCATCGTCATCATCGACGCCAACAGCCTGCGCCAGCACGTGGGCAAGCAGGCGGCCGCCATCAACCGCCTGGCGGGGGAAGCGGCCAGCCCCGCGCACAAGACCTTGCGCGAGCGCATGGGCCATACCCTGGTGGAAATCGCCGGCGGCCTGTGCACGGGCGTGGCCATCGGTTTCCTGATCAACTACGTGTTTGCCCGCTAAGCACTCGTTTCCTCTAGTCAAAACCCCGCTTCAAGGCGGGGTTTTGCGTTTCAGGGCGCAAAAACTACGTTTCATCCACTGATTAAAGCATTACAGGAAACGGCCGATTGACATGCCCGGATGCGCTCATGGATACTTTGGCGCTTGTGGTTTTAATAAAAATATATGCCTGCCATCGCCTGCAGCCCTATCCGGGCCGCCGGGACGGCCGTGGCGCTATCTATCCGGAGAATTACCCATGTTGCGCAAAACCCTGTTTGTTCTGGCAATTGCTTCTGCCTTGGCCGCCTGTGGCAAAGAGTCCAAAGATCCCGGCAAGGGCGGCAAGGATGGCAAGGAACAGGCGGGCGCTAGCGTCAATCTGCTGGTGTCCCCGGAAGACTTGCTGACCATCCAGAGCAATGCGCTGGCATCGGGCCCCGTCATCACCGGCTCCGTGCAGCCCGAGCGCAACGCGGACTTGCGCGCCGAAGTGTCGGCCGTGGTGATCCAGGTGATGAAGGAAAACGGCGAAATCGTCAAACGGGGCGACGTGCTGGTGCGCCTGGACGAAACGGCCATCCGCGACAGCCTCAATTCGGCCGAGGAAGCCAGCCGCGCCTCGAGCCAGGTGCTGGAGCAGTCCGAACGCATGTTCCAGCGCATGAAAACCCTGCGCGCCTCGGGCATGACGTCGACGCAGGCGCTGGAAGACGCGGAAATCCGCCGCAACAATGCGCAAAGCGATTTGTCCGCCGCGAAGAGCCGCGCCGCCCAGGCGCGCCAGCAGCTGCAGCGCACCCTCGTGCGCGCGCCGTTCGACGGCATCGTGAGCGAGCGCAAGGTATCGAATGGCGATACGGCGCAAATCGGCAAGGAATTGATCAAGGTCATCGATCCGACCAGCATGCGCCTCGAGGGCCTGGTATCGGCCGACAAGATCGGCGTCGTCAAGGTGGGCCAGCCCGTGCTGTTCCGCATCAATGGCTATCCCGGCCAGGATTTCGCGGGCAAGGTGCGCCGCGTCGATCCTGCCGCCAACGCCGTCACGCGCCAGGTGGCCGTGCTCGTCGATTTCAATGACAAGCAACAGCCGCGCGTGGCCGGCCTGTACGCGGAAGGGCGCATCGAGACGGAAACCGTCAGCGCGCTGATGATCCCCGATTCGGCTCTGGTGAAGGCCGGCGACGTCACGTACACGTGGAAAGTCAAGGACAAGGCCTTGCATAAAGTCACACTGCGCATCGGCGCGCGCGACGTGCGCACGGGCCAGTGGGAAGTGCAAAGCGGCCTGGCCAGCGGCGACACCGTGCTGCGTACGCCCGGTTCGACCTTCAAGGATGGGCAGAAAGTGGAATTGACGGCAGCCAAGGCCGTACCGGCAGCCGCCATGGCCAGCAGCAGCGCCGCCGTTGCCGGTAAAGGAAACTAAGCCATGTTCCTTTCCGATTTCAGTATCAAGCGGCCCACCGCCACCATTGTCCTGATCCTGGCGATGATGTGCGTCGGCTTGCTGGCGCTCAAGAAACTGCGCGTCAACCAGAATCCGGACGTCGAAGTGCCGTTCATCGTCGTCAGCATTCCTTACCCTGGCGCATCGCCCGACACGGTCGAGCGAGAAGTAGTGAACCGCCTGGAAAAGTCGCTGCAAAGCATTTCCGGCGTGACCGAAGTCAACAGCGATTCAAATGAAGGTGCGGCCAGCATCTTCCTGAAGTTTTCCTTCAATACCAATTTGATCGAAGCGTCCGACAATATCCGCAATGCGATTGCCGCCGTGCGCTACAAGTTGCCGACGGAAATGCGCGAGCCTATCCTGCAGCGCATCGACCCGGCTGCCGAGCCGATCATGCAGCTGGCGCTGTCGTCGAACTCGCAAAGCCATGCGGAAATTTCGCGCCTGGCCGAGGACGTGCTGTCGGACCGCTTCCGCACCGTCGATGGCGTGGCGCTGGTCAACGTGGGAGGCTCGCTCAAGCGCGAACTGTCCGTGCTGTTGCGGGCGGAAAAATTGCGTGAATACAATGTGTCCGTCAGCGACGTCGTCACCGCCCTGCGCAACCAGAACACGAATGCCCCCGTCGGCAAGGTGCGCGGCACCCTGGACGAGAAAAGCATCCGTCTCGTGGGCCGCATCGAGTCGCCAAGCGACTTCGAGAAAGTAGTGATCAAGCGCCGCGGCGAGGAAATCGTGCGCCTGGCCCAAGTGGCCACCATCGAGGACGGCTTTGCCGAAGTCAACAGCCTGAGCATGCGCAGCGGCAAGCCCAACGTGGGCATTTCGATCACCCGCGTGCGCGACGCTTCCACCGTCAGCGTGGCCAACAAGATCCGCGACATGGTGGCGGACATCAACAAGACCTTGCCAAAAGGCACGATCCTGCAAGTGACGCGCGATGGCGGCGAAAACGCCCAGCATAGCTTGAACAATGTGATCGAATCGCTGGTGCTGGGCGCCGTGCTGACGATTTTCGTCGTCTACGCCTTCCTGAACTCGTGGCGTTCGACCCTGATCACGGCGCTGAGCCTGCCGACGTCCGTGATTGCCGCCTTCATCGCCGTGTGGCTGTGCGGCTTTACCCTGAACTTCATGACCCTGCTGGGCCTGTCGCTGGCCATCGGCGTGCTGATCGATGATGCCATCGTCGTGCGCGAAAACATCGTGCGCCACATGCAGATGGGCAAGGACCGCCGCACGGCCGCGCTGGAAGGTACGGCCGAGATCGGCATGGCAGTGGCCGCCACGACCTTCTCGATCATTGCCGTCTTCATTCCCGTGGCCTTCATGCCGGGGATCTCGGGCGAATGGTTCCGTCCGTTTGCCTTGACGGTGACGTGCTCGGTGCTGGTCAGCCTGGGCATTTCGTTTACGCTCGACCCGATGCTGTCGGCCTACTGGGGCGACCCCGTCGAGGAACACTCGGCGCCGAAAAAAGGCATCGGCCGTGTGCTCGATAAATTCAACCACTGGTTCGACCATCAGGCCGACCGCTATGGCCGCGTGATCGCCTGGGCCCTGCATCACCGCCGCTGGATGGCCGTGATCGCCTTCGGCAGCCTGGTGGGCGCCATTGTTCTGCACGCTACGCATGGCGGCACGAGTTTCCTGCCGGCATCCGATTCGGGCAATCTGATGATCAATGTGCGCACGCCATCGTCGAGCAGCATCGAGTATTCGCGTTTGAAACTGGAGGCGGCGGCGGTTCTGGCGCGCACCTTGCCTGAAACCAAGGATACCAACAGCTCCATCAATGCGGGCGGCGGCCGCGTGTATGTCGACATCGGCAAGCGCAACACCCGCAAGCGTTCGGCCAAGGAAATCGCCGTCGAGCTGCGCGAGAAGATGTCGCGCCTGGTGGGCGCCGAATACGTGGTGCAGGATGACTTGAGCAACGGTTCGCAAAAGCCGATCCAGGTGGAGTTCACGGGGCCCGATTCGCGTAAACTCATGGAAATTACCAACGCCTACATGGACAAGCTGCGCGCCATTCCCGGCGCCGTCGACGTGGGCTTGTCGGAGCAGGACCCGAAGAACGAGCTGCAGATCGAGCTCAACCGCGGCCTGGCCAATTCGATGGGCATTTCCGTCAACGACGCGGCGCAATCGTTGCGCGTGGCCTTTGCCGGCGTGGAAGTGGGCGACTGGGTCGATCCGACGGGCGAAACGCGCGACGTGGCCGTGCGCCTGCATCCCGACGACCGCGTGGCATCGGAAAACATCGAGCGCCTGCCGATCAGCGTGACGGGCACCTCGCAAATGGTGCCGCTCGACCAGATCGCCACCATTACCATGGGCAAGGGTCCGTCCGGTATCGAGCACAAGAATGGCAAGCGCACGATCACCGTATCGGCCAATGCGCAGGGCCGTTCGAATGGCGAAGTGACGAGCGACGCCATGAAGCTGGCCAACTCCATCGACTTCCCGCCCGGCTACGGCCTGGCGCTGGGCGGCGCCGGCCAGGACCAGCAAGAGCTGTTCACGGAAATGCTGATCGCGCTGGTGATGGGTATCGGCCTGATGTATTTGATCCTGGTGATGCAGTTTGGTTCCTTCACGGCGCCGGTGGCCGTGATGATGTCCTTGCCGCTCAGTCTGATCGGCGTGGTGGTGGCGCTGGTGATCACGAACAACACCCTCAACCTGATGAGCTTTATCGGCATCATCATGCTGATGGGCCTGGTCGCCAAGAACGCCATCCTGCTGCTCGACGCGGCGCGCAAGCGCGAGGAAGAAGGCCATGGCCGCGAAGATGCGCTGATGTATGCGGGCCGCATGCGTCTGCGCCCCATCCTGATGACGACGTTCGCGCTGATCGCCGGCATGTTCCCCGTCGCGCTGGGCCTGGGCGAGGGTGGCGAGTTCTACCGTCCATTGGCGATCGCCATCATCGGCGGCACCATCACTTCGACGATTCTGACCCTGCTGGTCGTGCCGACCTTCTATGACAGCATCGAAATCGCCCGCGATGGCGCCGTGGCCAAGTTCCACCGCCGCGCCGCGCGCATGCCCGTGGTCGTGGCCATGATATTGACGCTGATCGAATGCGTGCTGACCCTGCTGATGGTGCGCTTCGTCTACCGCATGCTGAAGAAGGCCGTGCTGTTCCTGATGGGACGCCGCGCGCCGAAAGCGGCGTCGGTCAGCCTGCAAAAGTAAGTCAGGCAGCCTCGGCTGCGCAATCCTTGTGCCAGGTCAAAGAGCCTTCTTCGGAAGGCTCTTTTTACGTCCGGTGCTCTACAATCGTAGGACGGGTGGGCAGTATCGCCAGCCTGGTATCGCGATACTTTTGCGATATTTTTCAACGGCAATGTGGCACGGCAACGTAACGGACCAGCACCATGTTCTTCAGCATCCGGCAGCCCATACTCGGCATCCTCATGGCATGCCTGCTGGCCGCTTGCGCCGTCGGGCCGGACTTCCGGCCTCCCGCCGCCCCCGGCGGCGACCGCTACACGCCGGCACCGTTGCCGGCGCACACCGTGGCCGCCCCTGGTCCCGCCGGCCAGGCGCAGCGCTTCGTGCCGGGCCAGGATATTCCCGCGCAATGGTGGTCGCTGTTCCAGTCGCCGGCGCTGGACCAGCTCGTGCGCGGCGCCCTCGCGCGCAGTCCGGGCCTGGCGTCGGCCCAGGCGGCCCTGCGCCAGGCCGATGAAAACTACCGCACCCTGTCCGGCCGCCTGCTGTATCCCGAAGTGGGCGCCCGGCTGGGCGTCAGCCGCGAAAAAAACAGCAGCCTGGAAGGGGCGGGCGGCGTCCTCAATTTGTACAATGCCTCGGTGAATGTGTCGTATGCGCTGGATGTATTTGGCGGCAACAAGCGCCAGCTGGAGGGCTTGCAAGCGCTGGTCGACTATCGGCAGTATCAGCTCGAAGCCGTGTACCTGGCCCTGACGGCCAACCTGGTGACGGCGGCCATCCGCGAAGCGTCGTTGCGCGCCCAGCTGCAGGCCACCGGCGAAATACTCGACGCGCAGCAAAAGCAGCTGGACCTGATCGAGCAGCAATTGCGCTTCGGCGCCATCGGCCGCGCTACGGTGCTGGTCCAGCGCAACACGGTGGCGCAGACGCGGGCCAGCGTGCCGCCGCTGGAAAAGGCGCTGGCCCTGACGCGCCACCAGCTGTCCGTGTATGCGGGCCGCTTGCCCAGCGAGCCCGGCATGCCTGAATTCGATCTGGCGTCGCTGCGCCTGCCGCAGGACTTGCCCGTCTCCCTGCCGTCGGCCCTGGTGCGTCAGCGTCCCGACATCCGCGCCAGCGAAGCGCTGCTGCAGCAAGCCAGCGCGCAGATCGGCGTCGCCACGGCAGCCATGTATCCCCAGTTCACCCTGACGGGCAATGCCGGCGTGCTGGCCACCAGCGTTCCCGCGCTGCTGCACGCCAGTTCTGCCGTGTGGGGCGTGGCGGCCGGGCTGGCACAGCCTATTTTCAATGGGGGCGCATTGCGCGCCCAGCGGCGTGCCGCCATCGCCGCCTACGAGGGCGCGGCGGCCGATTACCGCGCCACCGTGCTGGCCGCCTTCCAGAATGTGGCGGACAGCTTGCGCGCCCTCGAGGCCGATGCCGCCGCCTTGCAGCAGCAAGCCGAGGTGGAGGCGCTGGCCAGCGAATCGCTGGCGCTGAGTACGCAGCAATTCAAGCTGGGCGCCATCAGCTACCTGAGCCTGCTGGACGCCCAGCGCACCTACCAGCAGGCCAGGGTGGGGCTGGTGCAGGCGCAGGCGGCCCGCTATGCCGATAGCGCCGCGCTGTTCCAGGCGCTGGGCGGCGGTTGGTGGAACCGTCCTGCGCTGCAGGCCGTTTCCATGGCGGCAGACTGACGGGCTGGCAAGGCAAGGTCTTGCAACACGACACGCGTAATGGCAGCCGCAAGCAACAACAAGGAGCGTATCCATGACGAAACGCACGAAACGCATGCTCATCATGCTGGGGGCGGTGGTGCTGTTGATTGCCCTGCTGGCGCTGGGATTTTTCCTGCACATCCGCCAGCTCATGGCCAGTTCGCCCAAGCCCGCGCCGGAAACGGTGTCGGCGACCGTCATCCGCAAGGTCGAGTGGCAGCCGCACCTGGCGTCCGTGGGCACCCTGGTGGCCGTGCGCGGTGTCGACGTGACGAGCGAAATCGCCGGTCTCGTCAGGTCCATCCATTTCAAGTCCGGCCAGGAAGTGAAGGCGGGGCAAGTGTTGCTGCAGCTGAATGCGGACGCCGACCTGGCGCAGCTGCGCGCCCTGGAGGCGGCGGCCGAACTGGCCGCGTCCGTGCTGGCGCGCGACCGCCAGCAATTTGCCGTGCAGGCGATCAGCCAGGCGCAGGTCGACAACGACGTGGCCGACGTGAAAAGCCGCAAGGCGCTGGCGGCCCAGCAGGCGGCGCTGGTGGACAAGAAAACCATCCGCGCGCCGTTCGCGGGCAAGCTCGGCATCACCACGGTCAACCCGGGCCAGTATTTGAATCCCGGCGACAAGATCGTCACCTTGCAAACCATCGATCCCATCTATGTGGACTTTTATATTCCGCAAAAGCAGCTGGGCGGGCTGCGGGTGGGACAGGTGCTGAACCTGTCCAGCGATGCGCATGCGAACACGGCGTTTGCGGGCAAGGTCAGCGCCATCAGTTCCAAGGTCGACCCGGCCACGCGCAATGTGCAAGTGGAGGCCACGGTGGCCAATCCCCAGCGGCAGTTGTTGCCGGGCATGTTTGCCAACGTCAAGGTGGAGGTGGGAGAAAAGAAACAGTACCTGACTTTGCCGCAGACGGCGATCACCTACAACCCGTATGGTTCCACCGTCTTCGTCGTGCAGCCGGCGCAGCAGGCGCCCAAGGCCGCCGCGCCGGGCAGCGCCGCTCCCGCCGCCCCACCGCCGAAGGCGGGCGAGCTGGTGGTGCGGCAAGTGTTCGTCACGACGGGCGAAACGCGCGGCGACCAGGTGGCCGTGCTGACGGGGCTCACCGAGGGCCAGCAAGTCGTCACCAGCGGACAGATCAAGCTCAAGAACGGCAGTCCCGTGGTGATCAGCAACGTCGTCGAGCCGCGCAATAATCCGCAGCCCACGCCGCAGGAACATTGAGGCGCCGCCATGAACTTCACCGATCTCTTTATCCGCCGGCCCGTGCTGGCGATGGTGGTGAGCCTGCTGCTGGTGGTGCTGGGCTTGCGCTCCCTGTTCAGCTTGCCCATCAACCAGTATCCGAAGACGCAGAACGCCGTCGTGACGATCTCGACCACCTATTACGGCGCCGACGCGCAGACGGTGGCCGGTTTCATTACGCAGCCGCTGGAATCGGCCATCGCCCAGGCGCAGGGCATCGATTACCTGTCCTCGTCGAGCAGCAGCGGCGTGTCGACCATCACGGCCACCCTGCGCCTCAATTACGACGCGAACCGGGCTTTGACGGAAATAAACACCCAGGTCAGTTCGGTGAAGAACCAGCTGCCCGCCCAGGCGCAGACGCCCGTGCTGACGGTGCAGATGGGGCAGACGACGGACGCGATGTACCTGGGCTTTTACAGCAAGACCTTGCCGACGAATAATGTGACGGATTACCTGAGCCGCGTGGTCAAGCCCAAGCTCGACTCCGTCAGCGGCGTGCAGACGGCGGAACTGCTGGGCGCACGCCTGTTCGCGCTGCGCGCCTGGCTCGATGCGGACAAGATGGCCGCGTTCGGCGTGACGGCGGCCGAGGTCAGTACCGCCCTGGGCAATAACAATTATCTGGCCGCGCTCGGGTCCAGCAAGGGGCAGATGGTGACCGTTCCCCTGACGGCGGGCACTGACCTGCATTCGGTCGAGGAGTTCAGGAAGCTCGTCGTCAAGCGCAGCGGCGACTCCATCGTGCGGCTGGAAGACTTGGCCACCGTCGTGCTGGGCTCGGAAAACTATGATTTCAACGTGGCCTTCAGCGGCGTGCGCTCCGTCTTCATCGGCATCAAGGTGGCGCCGGAAGCCAATATCCTCGACGTGGCCAAGCGCGTGCGCGCCAGCTTTCCCGATATCCAGTCCCAGCTGCCGGCCGGGCTGACGGGGGAGATCGTGTACGACTCGACGTTCTTCATCAATACCTCCATCAGGGAGGTCATCAAGACCCTGGTCGAGGCGCTGCTGATCGTCACCATCGTCATCTATCTGTTCCTGGGCAGCCTGCGGGCCGTGATCGTGCCCGTGATCGCCATGCCGCTATCGCTGATCGGCACGTTTACGGCCATGCTGGCGCTCGGCTATTCCATTAACTTGCTGACCTTGCTGGCCATCGTGCTGGCCATCGGCCTGGTGGTCGACGACGCCATCATCGTGGTGGAAAACGTGGACCGCCACATGAAGCAGGGCCAGCCGCCGCTGGAAGCGAGCCTGCTGGCGGCGCGCGAACTGGGCAGTCCGATTCTGGCCATGACGGTGGTGCTCATCGCCGTGTACGTGCCCATCGGATTCCAGGGCGGCCTGACGGGTGCGCTGTTCACAGAATTCGCCTTCACCCTGGCCGGCGCCGTGGCCGTGTCAGGCATCGTGGCCCTGACCCTGTCGCCCATGATGTGTTCGCGCTTTTTCCGTCCGGAACAGGATAGCGGCCGCTTCGTGCAAGCCATCGACCGCGTCTTCGGCAAGGTGCACGACACGTACCAGCGCCTGCTGCATGCGCTGCTCGACACCTGGGTGGTGCTCATCGTCATGGCGGCGCTATTGATGGTGGTGTTGGGGCTGATGTTCAAGATGTCGCAGTCCGAGCTGGCTCCCGAGGAAGACCAGGGCGTCGTGCTGTCGCAGGTGGTGGGCGACCCGACGGCCACGTCGGACCAGATGCAAGTGTATGCGGAGCAAATCTACCAGGTGGCCAAGGCCATGCCCGAATACAGCCAGATGTTCCAGATCACGGGCGTGCCGACGGTCAACTCGGGTTTTGGCGGCATGCTGATGACGCCGTGGAACGAGCGCACGCGCAGCGCCAAGGAAGTGCAGCAAGACTTGCAGGCGGGCTGGAACAAGATCGCAGGCGCCCGCGTGGCCGCCTTCCAGTTTCCCGCCTTGCCGGGCTCTTCGGGCTTGCCCGTGCAGTTCGTTATCTCTACCACGGAGCCGTTTGAAAATCTCGACACCATTGCGCAGCAGGTGCTGGAGAAGGCGCGTTCATCGGGCAAGTTCTATTTCATCGATACGGACTTGAAAATCGACAAGCCGCAAGCGACCGTCGTGATCGACCGCGATAGTGTCGCCGCGCTCGGCATGACGCAGCAGGATGTGGGGCAGGCGCTGGGCGCTGCTCTGGGCGGCAACTACGTCAATTACTTTTCCATCGCCGGGCGTTCGTATAAAGTGATCCCGCAGGTGCTGCAGGTGGACCGCCTGAACCCGTCGGCCGTGCTGGATTTCCACATCAAGACGCCCAGCGGCACGATGATACCGGCCAGTACCGTCGCGCATATCCAGTACGACGTCGTGCCCGAGTCGATCAACCGCTTCCAGCAACTCAATTCCGTGACGCTTGCCGGCGTGTCCGGCGCCTCGCAGGGCGAGGTGCTGGGCTTCATGCGCGACACACTGGCCCAGGTGGCGCCCAGCGGCTACACGGCTGATTATGCGGGGCAGTCGCGCCAGTTCGTGCAGGAGTCGGGCGGTTTTGTCGTCACCATGCTGTTTGCCGTGGTGATCGTCTTCCTGGCGCTGGCGGCGCAGTTCGAGAGCTTCCGCGACCCCGTCGTGATCCTCGTTTCCGTGCCGCTGGCCCTGTTTGGCGCCACCATGTTCATCTTCCTCGGCTTTGCGTCGATCAATATCTACACGGAAGTGGGCCTGGTGACCCTGATGGGCCTGATCAGCAAGCATGGCATCCTGATCGTGGAAGTGGCCAATCAGCTGCAAAAGACAGGCAAGAGCAAGCGCGAGGCCGTCGAGGAGGCGGCCGCCGTGCGCCTGCGTCCCATCCTGATGACGACGGCGGCCATGGTGTTTGGCGTGCTGCCCCTGGTGATCGCCTCGGGCGCTGGCGCGGCCGGGCGCCACGCGATGGGGCTGGTGATTTTCACGGGCCTGTCCATTGGCACCTTGTTTACCCTGTTCGTGGTGCCGGCCATGTATCTGTTCCTGGCAGCGGACCACCAGGCGCTGAGCGCACGGGCGGCTGGCAAGGCGGTTCCGGCCCACTGAGGCGCGGTGGCTGCGAGATTGTTGCGCTGTGCAATAAAAAGAGCCTTCATCGGAAGGCTCTTTGTTGCGTATTCTGCTACGGGCTTGCAGGCCGGCCGGCCATCGGGGCGGAGCTCAGGCGGTATTTAGCTGCCGCGTGGTGGGGTGGTGCCGGTCCCTGTGCCCGTCCCGCCCCCTGTGCCAGTTCCTGTCCCTGTCCCGTTACCGGTGCCGGTACCCGGCGTCGTGTTGGGCGTGGTGGTCGGCGGCGTGGTCGTGCCGTCGGGATTGGTGGTCGTACCCGGTGCAACGGATGGGGTAGCGGGCGTGGTGGTGTCCGGCGTGGTGGTGCCGCTGGTACCCGAGGTGCCGCTGCCGCCCGTGCCGGGCGTGGTGGCGGGCGTAGCTGGCGTGGCCGGGGCGGTCGTGGTTTCGTTATGCTTGTTGCAGCCGCCCATCAGCGCGCAGACGATGGCGGTGCCGAGGACAAGCTTGCTGGTGCTAGGGAGTGGGGCCGTCATGATTGTTCCTTTCTCGTTGGAAAGCTGTCGTGGGTGATCCTACCTGCCAGGCGGTCTGCCACAGTGGCGGCAGGCCACCGCAGCAAGGCTGGCATCGCTTGCAAAAAATTAGAGTGGGCAGGTGCGCGCAGGTTCACCGGATTTACAAATCAACGGCCATCGGCAGCAGGATCTGCGATCCGCTTTGATATGGCGCAAACGCGCCACGTGAACGAGCAAGAAAGGGCCAGGACAGGACGTCCCGGCCGCGGGCTTATTTGGCGGCAGGGGCCTTGCTCACTTCCACTTCCCAATCTACGCCTGACTCGACGTGGTGTTTGGCGGCGAAGTCGCCCTGGCTGATGGCCACGGCCACGTCGAGCAGGCTGTTCAGGTAAACCAGCGGCTTGCCTTTGGCGACGCCGCCAAACGTGTGCTCGAACGGCGCCGTGACCTTGGCCACTTGCTTGCCCTTGTGCAGGATGCGTACTTGCAGCGGATCGTGTAGTTTCACCTGCAATTCGTCGAGCAGCGATTTCGGGATATTCGTCCAGACATTGCCATATTTCACATCGAGCACGGGCACGATGCCGCGGATGGTATTGCCGTCGCGTACGGGTTTTTGGTACGCGATCTTGACCACGGATGCGCTGGGCAATGACGGGCCCACCTGTTCGTAGGTGATGGCGCCCGAGGCCAGGCGCGCGCCCACGTACGCGTACACGTCGCGGCCATGGAAAGTGTAGGACTCGGCGGAGCCCGCCAGGCGGTTGACCTTTTCATCGATTTCACGCAGTTCGGCCACGCCGTCGCGCTCGGCGATCAGGGTGAACAGGCCGTTGTCCGGCCCCACGAAGTAGCGGCCACCCTTGGTTTTCAGCACCACCGACTTGCGCGCCGTGCCCACGCCCGGGTCGATGACGGAAACAAACACCGTGCCTTGCGGCCAGTAATTGGCCGTCTGGTACAAACGGTAGGCGCCCAGCCAGATGTCGTAGTCGGGAATCTGGTGCGTCAGGTCCGAAATGGTGAGCTGGGGATCGACGCCATAGGCGACGCCATGCATGGCGGACACGGCGCCGTCGGCCGTGCCGAAGTCCGTCATCAGCACCAGCGGCGCGGCAGCCTGGGCACTGGATAACAGGAGGGCGCTCAGGCAGGCACCGGCGACGAGATGGGAGATTCGTTTGATAATCATGTTTTATCCTTTGCTTTTAGTACAAATAACAGTGCTTGGAAACGCATAACAAAACCGTAGCGAGCAGCAGTGAGTTGTGGCTAAGAAGCGCAACCGTACTGTAGTACGGTGAGCATCGCAGGCCGCAAATCACGACGCGCAGTAGGTTTTGTTGGCGTTTAAAATGTGTAGCTCAGCTTGGCGTAGAAGTACGCGCCGTTCACGCCGATGGGGTTGATGAAATTGTAGGGCAGGGCGCCGCCATACGTGGCGTTGTTCGTTTCCCGCACGCGCTGCGGATAGCGGTCGAGGATATTGTTGCCGCCCACGCTCACCGTCAGTTGCTTGCTCAGTTTCAATTGCCCTTCCAGGTCCAGCGACCACACGGCGCCGAAGCGCTGCGCGGGAATGCCGTCGATCAGGGGCGCATCGCTGTCGTAGGAAAAATCTTTCAGTTCGCCAAAGCGCGTGGCGCGCGCCTGCACGCCCCAGCCTGCCGCTTGCCAGTCGGCGCCGAGGATCACTTTGCTGGTGGGCGACGCATGTTTGATGCGGAACAAACTCGTCTCCGTCAGCAGGGTCAGACTCGGATCGATGGCGGCCAGCGCGGTGGAACTTTGGCGCACCTTGTCGAGACTGGTCTTGTTCAAGTTCAGGGCCGCATTCAGGTTCAGCTTGCCTGACGTGAAGGCCAGATCGTGGTTCAGCACCACGTCCAGTCCTTTGGTACGCGTGTCGAGCAAATTGGCCAGGTAGGCCACGGACTGGATATCGCTGCGGCCATTCGCGGCCAGGTAGGCCGTGACGGCGTCGCTTTGCAAGTCGCTCGAACGCGTGATGCGGTCGCGGATGCGGATCACGTAGGCGTCCACCGTCACGCTGGTGGCGGCCGCCGGTTTCCAGGCCAGGCCCAGCGAGACGTTGGTCGATTTTTCCGGTTTCAGCTGTTGTGCGCCGAAGTTGCGCGCCAGCGGGTCGCTGGCCGGCAGCAGGGCCGC
Organism: Janthinobacterium sp. HH106; assembly: GCF_001758725.1. Lineage (NCBI taxonomy): Bacteria > Pseudomonadati > Pseudomonadota > Betaproteobacteria > Burkholderiales > Oxalobacteraceae > Janthinobacterium > Janthinobacterium sp. HH106. The sequence goes on from NZ_LRIC01000043.1 coordinate 64,791, forward strand.
CGTTTGCAGGGCCGTGCCATCGGCGTTGAAGTTCAGGGTGGCGAAGCGGAAACCCGTTTGCACGAGGGCCGGTGCGCGGAAGCTGTTCGACAGCGAGCCGCGCACAAGAAAATTGTCCGTGACTTTATAGCGCGTGGACAACTTGCCCGTGCTGGCGCTGCCGAAGTCGCTGTAGTCGGAATAGCGGGCGGCGGCGCCCACCAGCAGGCGCGGCGTGAGGTCGCTTTCCACATCCGCATACACGGAGCGGATTTGCCGGCTGCCGTCGTAGGCGTCCGATGGACGCAGGCCCGGTCCCGCCTGCGCGCCCGGTGGCGCATCGGTGAAGCTGCCGGCCGCATACGAGGCAGGATCGCCGGCCGAGCTGGTGTAGGTTTCGCGCATCCACTCGGCGCCCACGGCCACGCTCAAGGGGGCGGGCAATCCGATGTCGATGCTGCGCGTGGCATCGATATTCAGGGCATTCTGGCGGAAGTCGAAACCGGCCAGATTGAAACGCGTGGGGCTGGCCGCGCCCAGCGAAGCGTTGACGGAGTGGCTTACGCCGTAGTCAAAGCGGTCGCTGCCGTGGCGCGCGCTGGCGTCCCAGTTCCACGCGCCCGCGCTGCCGCGCACGCCGGCAACGATGCTGAGGTCGCGCTTGTCGCCGTTGGTGACGGGGCGGTAGCCGTTCGGATACAGGGCCGGTACATTCGACGGGTCGCCCGGATAGCGGAAGTAGGCGCTGCCGTCGGACTTGCGCTCGTTGAGCGTGGCAAACGAGTACAGGTCCAGGCCGTTGGCCAGGGTGAGCTGGGTGTTGTAGAACAGGTAGTTGTTGCGCTGGCGCGAGTCACCCGACTTGAACACCACCTTGCCGTCGAGCGCCTGGTCGGCCGGCGTGAAGTTGTAGGACGTCCAGCCGGCGTCGCTGGGGCCGGCCCGTTCCGTGGGCGAGCGGCGCCGGGTTTCCGCGCCGAAGCGGAAGAATCCCGCCTCGCCCAGCGGCACGCCGTAGTCGGCGTTGACGATGACGGTCTGGCCATCCGTCAGGGTTTGATCGGTGGGCTCGAAATGCGTGTGGTTGGCGCCGTAGCTGACGGAGGCGGCGCCGCCCGTGCGCGCCTTTTTCAGCACGATGTTGATGACGCCCGCCACGGCGTCGCTGCCGTACTGGGCGCCCGCGCCGTCGCGCAGGATTTCGATGTGGTCGATGGCGTTCGGCGGAATCGCGTTGATGTCGACCGGCACGGTGCCGGCAAAGCTGCTTTCCGTGTCGAGCACGGCGCTCGTGTGGCGGCGCTTGCCGTTGATCAGCACCAGCACCTGGTCGGGCGCCAGCCCCCGCAACTGGATGCCGCGCACGGAGTCCGACGCGCCGCTCGATTCGATGCGTGGGAAGTTGATCGAGGGCGACAGGTTTTGCAGGGCCGCGCCCACGTCGCCCGTCGACAGCGCATTGCTCACTTCGCGCGCGCCGAAGCGGTCGATGGGCACGCTGCTGTCGAACACCGTGCGGTTGCGCGCGCGCGAACCGACGATGGTGACCTGGTCGATGCTGGCGCCGGCTGGCGTGGCGGCACTCGTGAACGTGTCATCAGCTTGGGCCCAGGCGGGTGCGGCGCCCAGCATGGCGCAGGCCAGCACGATGGCGCGCAGCGGCGTGGCGGGAAGGGAAGGCGTGGCGGATGAATGGCGCGGATACAAGGCGGTGTCCTTTTGGCTCGATTAGTGTTAGTACGGAAACAGTTGCAATGAGCTTAAGGGAGGTGGCGGTGTGCGCTAACGATTCTTTCTGGATATGCTTATGCTGTTGTTTTTATGCCGCCAGATTGCGCAGCAGGGCGGGAATCTCGGTCGGGATTTCGCGCGCCAGGTAGCCGAGGATGCCGAAGCGCAAGGCCAGCTGTTCGCCCGCCAGCGCATGCAGGGCGATGCCCCAGGCGCACGCCTGCTCCAGCGGCGCGCCGCGCGCGGCCAGGCCCGTGATGATGCCGGCCAGGGTGTCGCCGGAACCGGAAATGGCCAGGCCGATATTGCCGCCCGCATGCGTCCAAGTGTTGCCATCGGGCATGGCGATGACGGTCAGCGCGCCTTTCAGCGCGACGATGGCATGCCAGCGCCGCGCCGCGTCCACGGCGCAGGCATGCGGGTCGGCCAGCACGGCATCTTTGGTCACGCCCATCAGCTGGGCCAGCTCGCCCGCGTGCGGCGTCAGCAGCACGGGCTGCTTAAAATGAAACTGCGGCGGCTGGCGCACGACCTGCATGGCGCAGGCGTCGAGGATCAGGCGGCTGCCGGCAAACAGGGGCAGCAGGTGGCGCATCAGCTCGCAGCTAGCGGCTGTGTCGCACATGCCTGGCCCGACGAGCACGGCATCGACCTTGCCGGCCAGCGGCGCCAGCTGGTGGCGCGCCTCGTGGCGGAAGCCGCCCTGCGCCGTTTCGTCCAGGCCGATGACCCGCGCCTCGGGCATGGCGACGGCCACTTGCGCCGCCACCGACGCGCCCGTCGCCAGGGTCAGCTTGCCCGCGCCCGCGCGCAGGGCGGCCGTGGCTGCCAGCACAATGGCGCCCGGCATTTCTTCCGAGCCGGCGACGATCAGCAGATGGCCGCGCACTTCCTTGTCGCCGTCGGGCTGGGGCATGGGCAGGGGCCAGGAGCGCAGCAGGGAGGGGGTGATGTCGATGGCGTCCATGGATGAGCTCCGAAGGATCAGGATTTCGGTGCGGCCGGCATGTCGGGCTGTGCCGTGACGGGTGTGCCGGCCGCTTCCAGCGGCGCGACGAAGTTGCACAAGTCCAGCTGCAGCTTGCCGTGTCTGCCCAGGGCGGGGTTGAAGGCATACGAGGTGATGCCGCAGTTGGGCACGTCGGCCGCCTTGTCGATGGCCAGGATGGTGTGCTCGTCGCAGCGCTCGAGCAGGTAGCGGAAGCAATTGACGATGACCTGGTGGCCGACGATCAGCACCCGTTCACCCCGGTATTCGCGGGTGATGGTGTCGAGCACGCTGCGCAGGCGCAGGATGACGTCGCACCAGCTTTCGCCGCCCGGCGGGCGGAAATAAAACTTGCCGACGTGCTGGCGCTGTTCGTGCAATTCCGGGTACTTGCTGGCGATACCGTGCACGGTCAGGCGGTCGAGGATGCCGAATTCCTTTTCGCGCAGGCGTTCGTCGGCCACCACGGCGCCCAAGCTGTCGGCATCGATGCGCGCCAGCACGGCGTGCGCCGTCTGCTGGGCCCGCACGTAGGGCGAATACAGCACGACGGTCGGTTGTTGTTCAGGGGGGAGGGCGGCGAACCAGTCGCCGAGGGCTTGCGCCTGGCGCGCGCCAAGCTCGGAGAGGGGGACGTCGACATCGCGCTCGGCGATGGCGATTAATAACTGTTTTTCCGCTTCGGCGGCATCGCGCGCCACGTTGCCGGCACTTTGGCCGTGACGCACGATCCAGATTTGCTGCGGCCATTTCTGTTCCATCACCTTGCGCCTTCCTCCGTATTGATTGCGATCCAATATAGACGAAAGCGGCAAGGCGCGGCGCGCAACTCGTTGGGCTTTTAGGCGGCGTGTTCCGCCTCATCCAGGTCCGGCGCGTCGTCGCTGTTGTAGACGGCCAGGTCGGTTTCGCCCATGACCCGGCTGGTGACGGTGCCGGCCGTGATCGAGCCGCTCACGTTCAGGGCCGTGCGGCCCATGTCGATCAGCGGTTCGACGGAGATCAGCAAGCCGGCCAGCGCGACGGGCAAGTCCATCGCCGACAGCACGATCAGGGCGGCAAACGTGGCGCCGCCGCCCACGCCGGCCACGCCGACGGAACCGATGGTGATGATGGCCAGCAAGGGCAGCAGGAAGCTGATGGTGAACGGATCGACGCCGACGGTGGGGGCGATCATGACGGCGAGCATGGCCGGATAGATGCCGGCGCAGCCATTCTGGCCGATGGTCGAGCCGAACGAGGCGGCGAAGTTGGCGATGCCTTCCGGCGTGCCCAGGCGCTGGGTTTGCGTCTGCACGCTCATCGGGATCGAGCCGGCGCTGGTGCGCGAGGTGAAGGCGAAGGCCAGCACGGGGAAGACTTTTTTCACGAAGCGCAGCGGGTTCAGGCCCACGCCGGCGATGATGGCCAGATGCACGAGGAACATCAATATCAGCGCGCTGTACGAGGCGACGACGAAGTTGATCAATTTCAAGATGTCCGTGTAGCTCGACGACGCCACCACTTCAAACATCAGCGCGAACACGCCGTACGGCGTCAGGCGCAGCACCAGGGTGACCATGCGCATGACGATGGCGTGCGCCACTTTCATGAAGTGCTCGAAGGACGCGAAAATTTCCGGCTTCTTCGCCGCGATGCCCGTGGCCGAGATGCCGATGAAGATCGAGAACACGACCACGGCGATGGTCGACGTCTTGCGCGCGCCCGTCATGTCGAGGAAGGGGTTGGTCGGCACGAAGCTGACCAGCAGTTTCGGCAGCGACAGGGCTTTCGCCGTTTCCAGCGAGCCTTGCAGCTGCACGCCGCGCGCCACTTCGGCCGCGCTCGAGGTCAGGCCGACTGCCGTCAGGCCGAACAGCTTGGCCATCAAAATTCCCAGCGCGGCAGCGATCGTGGTGGTAATGAGCAGGGTGCCGATAGTCAGCGCGCTGATCTTGCCCAGGGAACTCGCATCCTTGAGCTTTAAAATGGCGGAGATGATGGAAACCATGATCAGCGGCATGATGATCATCTGCAGCAGTTTGACGTAGCCGCTGCCGACGATGTCGATGTATTCATTGGTGCCCGCGATGACGGGCGAGCCGGCGCCGTACAGCCACTGCACGGCCGCGCCCAGCAGCACGCCCAGGCCCAGGCCCGTGAAGACGCGCACGGTGAACGTCGCGTGTTTGCGTTGCTGGTGGAACATGAAGGCGAAGACGATCAGCGCAACGAGCAGGTTCAGAATGATGTTAATTGCCATGAAGGGGCCTTATCTTGGTTTTATTCGGGACTGCGGAGAGCACTTTACTACAAGTCATTGCTGCCCCAGCCTGGGGCGAAAGGGCAAGCACTGTACAGTACTATGGGGGTGTTTTACGCGATACTGCTGCGAATATTACGCTATATAAATATGCTACACAGGCATAAGCCTTCAGGATGATTGTGAAATTGGCTATTTCGTGCCAGCATGGTTTTCCCGTTTGTTAATATGCGCGCGTGATTTTAATAAGGAAAAAAATGAATGCTTTAACGGAAGTACAAGTGCTGGATGCGGAAGAGCGCTTGCGCCTGGCCATGATGGCGTCCGACGTGGCCGCGCTGAATGTCTTGCTGGCCGACGAGCTACTGTTTACCAATCACCTGGGTCATCTGCTGAGCAAGCATGCGGACCTGGCCGCGCACGAGCAGCGCCTGCTGGCCATCACGGACTTGCGCGCGTCCGAGCGCCATGTGCGCATCAACGGCAACGTGGCTGTGGTCTCCGTGCGCATGCAGCTGACGGGCAAGTATCACGACGTGGAAACGCATGGCGACTTCCGTTTTACGCGCGTCTGGGCGCAGGATGCGGCCGGCGCGCTGCAAGTGATCGCCGCCCATTCGGGCGTCGTGGCTTGAGGAGCACGGTTTAGTGGATCATCGTTCCAAAGGGCAGCTGTTTGAAGCTGTCATCGCCGCCGGCCCCGCCACGCTCGCTATCACGGCCGGCTATCCTCTGCTGCTGTACAACCTGGTGCGTACCTGGGCCGACGCCCCCGGCGCCAATGCGCTGGCCGCGCTGCTGCTGACGGGCGGCCTGTGGGCCTTGCTGGAATTCTGGCGCATCGCGCTGGCGACGGTGGCGCGCAAGGCCTATGCATTCAACTGGCGCTTCTGGCTGGCCATCACCGGCTTCCTTGCCTGCTTCGTGCGTTTCGTGCCGGACATGCCGGCCGGATTGATGCTGCTGTTGCTGGTGCTGCCGGCGCTGGCGTGGACGCATTTCATCTTGTTGCAGATCAAGCGACCGCGCGACCTGTAGGGTTTATTCTTCCTCTTCGGCTTCTGCCTTCAGCCAGGCTATCCGCCCATTGCCCGCCTCATGCAGATGGGCGAGCAGGGCGGTGGCCGCCGTTTCAGGCAGGCTGAAGTCGAACAGCACGTCTTCCCCGTGCGCCACGTTCAGCAGGGTGGCGCCGGCGCCATCGAGTTCGCGGCGCAGCATGCCTTCCATCGCATACGGTACCGTGCAGCGCAGGGTGCGCTGGCGCACGATGGCCGTCTTTTCCGCCTGCAATAATGCTTGCGCCACGCTGTCCGTGTAGGCGCGCACCAGGCCGCCCGCACCGAGCTTGATGCCGCCAAAATAGCGCACGACAGTCGCCAGCACGCCTTCGAGGTCCTGATGGCGCAGCACGTCGAGCATGGGCCGCCCGGCCGTGCCGCTCGGTTCGCCATCGTCGACGGCCGCCGATTGCCCGCCCGCCAGCAGCGCCCAGCACACATGGCAGGCGCCCGGATGCTGCGCCTTCAAGTCATTGACCACCTGCTGCGCGCTGGCGCGGTCGGTCATCGGCTGCACGCAACCGATGAAACGGCTTTTCTTGATGATCAGTTCGCTGTGGACGGGGGCGGCAATGGTAAACGGCATGGCGGGTGCGAAGGCGGGCAAAGCAGCATGATAGAGGAAATGCGCGCCGGGGACGAGTCAGCCCGCTCACGCGGCCGCGACGGCCACCAGTTCGCGCAGCGCCGCATCGCGCACCTGCAGGATCTCGAACAGTCCCAGCGCGTGCAGGGCGGGCAGGGCGTCCACAATGTCGCGCTCGGCGATAGCCTTGTCCTCGACGCTGCTGGCGTCGTCCAGCCACAGCCGGGCATTGGCGAGAAAAGCGCCCACCGTGCCCTTGCGCACGGTGACGCCATTGAACTGGCCCTGGTTTTGTTGATCCGGTAACACGTCTTCTGCACGCATGCTGAACTCCTGAAGGTTGGAAAGACTTCACTGTATGATGGCTAGATTGTCTTGTCTGCGTTGTTTATGTCATTCGATACGTCAAATCCGCCAATCTTGCCGCCAGCACCGCCGCTGCGCGCCATGCGCATTGTCCAGCCGCAGGAAAGGGTGACGGCGGCGCACCGCCATGCCAGCGGCCAGCTGTTCGGCGCCATGCGGGGCTTGCTCTCCGTTACGGCCGACAGCGGACATTGGGTGGTGCCGGCCAGCCACTGCGTGTGGGTGCCGCCCCATCACGTCCATGCGCTGCGTTCGCACGGCCCGTTTGCGGGCTGGAGCGTGTATGTGGACGAGGCCAGCTGCGCCGGCTTGCCCGTCGCGCCTTGCGTGATGCGCGTCTCGGGCTTGCTGCGCGAGGCGGTGGGCCGCGCCAGCACCTGGGGCGCGGGCGCGCTGGACGCGCGGCAGGCCCGGGTGGCGGGCGTGATCCTCGACGAGATCGCCGCCGCGCCGCACGAATCCTTCGGCTTGCCCCTGCCCACGGACCCGCGCCTGCTGCGCGTGGCGCGCGCCGTGCTCGACGACTTGGCCGACGAGCGTGGCGTGGAAGCACTGGCCGCCTGGGCCGGCGTATCGCCGCGCACCCTGGCGCGCCGATTCACGATCGAGACGGGCTTTACGCCCTCCGCCTGGCGCCAGCGCGCCCGCATCCTGCGCGCGCTGGAACTATTAGCCGCCGGCCAGCCCGTCACGACGATTGCGCTGGACTTGGGCTACGACAACGTCAGCGCCTTCATCGCCATGTTCAAGCGCGTGATGGGGGGGACGCCGGGGAGGTATGGGGATGGCAGTGAATCGAGCAATATCGGTATTTGATAAAGCGCAACTTGTTGCAGATAGAGATGGTCAAGGCTGAAATCATGTATGGGTGCCGGACTTGACCCTGACCCCATTTCAATGCTGGAAGAGCACCGCTGCTTTGCACGTCAGATTGAGATGATGAACGCTGGATACCCGTTCTGTTGAATTAGAAAGCGAGTGCCGTCAAGTGTTGGGGGCAAACAACCTTGTCGGATGGGGCGACGTCCTTTGCCAGCCTATGCATATCGGCTAGCGGAAGTACTTTCGTTCCTGTCCATCCCTCAGTGGGAAGCAGGGCTCGGATCGGGGCTTCAGGGCCGTTGTACACTACTGTGGCAGTGTTTGTCTCGAAGTCTATGGCGAAGAATATAAGATAGTCAGCGCGTCCTTTGCCCGGTGTAAATGCTGGTCCGGAGCTGGATTTCCCTGTTGCCTTTACCTGAACAGTCTTGCCGGTGCGGGTTAACGCGTCAACTCCTCCGGTACGCTTTTGAGGGAGTACCAGGTCGAAATGATGCAGAGCCAGCGCTTCGGCAATATCTCCAACAAGACGTCCATCCAGAGTGAACTTTAGCCCAGTGTCCGCATAGTGCGCTACGAGGGCCTGTTGTGCAATCCATAATTTATTGATAACTTCTGGCAGCTTAATGGTATTGACGATATTACGCATTTAAATACCTCTAGCTTGGGTGTTATGAACTGAAAGAGTCTGCGATAAAATGTCGAATGGAATAAATAAAATTCGATTCATTCACGCTGATGAGCGGCAAAGCCAGATAACTGTCGTGTGGATTAGTCAGGCTTGGCCGAGTAATCATTCTCCTTCGAAGTAGTCTGAGTCGATCTTCTTGAGCTCGTACATGCCGATGGTTGACACACCCACATTATGATCAATCATCATTGCTGCCAGTTGCTGGCCATCAATGAGAATAATCTTCGTATTTATTAGGCTGGCAAACTCCACAGCTTCCCGGGAATAGGTAGACGTAGTAATGAAGACTCCCTTACTTGCTCGCTGTCCCTGCAGCGCTCCAGCAAATTTCTGAATCTCTGGCCGGCCCACGGTCCCCTCCCACCGCTTAGCTTGGACATAAATAACGTCTAGGCCAAGCTTGTCTTCTTTGATAATTCCATCTATCCCGCCATCACCGCTTTTTCCTATTGCGCGGCCAGCGTCTTGCCGTGAGCCACCATAGCCCATTCCAACGAGAAGATCGATCACCAGACGCTCGAAAAACACCGGTGTAACCGATTTCACTTGCTCAAGCAAGTCTAGTTCGAGCTCGGATCGTAGCCGACCATAGGCAAAAGCGAGTTGATCCTCAGGGGTTTGGGTGGCAGACGATTCCTGTTCTGCTTGTCGCGGAACTACAGCATTATTCTCTGCCGTAGTGTCGCGTCGACGTGCACGGAAAGCGCGAAACTCATCGAACTGCTCTAAAGTCGCGACATTAATTTGTGCTGGCCCTTTTGCTAATAATGCCTTACCTCGTTCGGTTATTTGGAAAACGCCACGTTTTGGCGAGGTCAGCAACCCAGCCTGTTTCAGGTATGTTCTTGCCCATCCAACACGGTTGTCAAAAAGTGGTGCGGTCCCGCTCGGTAGCATCTCACTTCGCTCCTCATCCGTGAGGGCAAAGTCTTGGGTTAAGCATTCAATTGCGTCACGAGATCGATACTCCTTCCCGTCAGCCGCGAGACGAAGTAAGGGAAGCATAACAGTTTGATAATCGGGGATTGACATGAATTTTTTTGCCTTTAATACATAGATGCCGTTCACCAAGAGATACTAGCCTTAAAGCAAGTAAAAGTGAATCAGTCATGTTACTTATCCGCAATGATTAATGCAACTAGCGGCATGTGATTCGCCCTGTGCAACGTGTCTCCAGTCGGTAGGAATTCAGCAGAAAATGAGAGCATGCGGCAAATGCGTTTTGGCTATTGGAGAGCGGAGAAGGCGGGGGCCGAACGGATCGCTGGGGATCGTTCGGAGCAACTGCTTAGCTCGTCAAAGCGACCTATTTTTTGCATGCATGGTCATCGCAGAAGACTCTGAAGCTGTGGGTCGGACGGGACCACATGTTTCCGAGGCGAGCGGAAACAAAGCAGAAACAAAAAAGCCAACCGCGAACGGTTGGCTTCTCTGAAGTATTTGGTAGGCCGTGCGGGATTCGAACCTGCGACCAACGGATTAAAAGTCCGCTGCTCTACCAGCTGAGCTAACGACCCAAAAACTTTTTACTACTACTGCGGTAACACTGTGCCGTATCAACATGCTTGCCATGATGACGGCTGAATCTTGGTAGGCCGTGCGGGATTCGAACCTGCGACCAACGGATTAAAAGTCCGCTGCT
>NZ_LRIC01000044.1:0-6550 GCF_001758725.1 Janthinobacterium sp. HH106
GAGCAGCGGACTTTTAATCCGTTGGTCGCAGGTTCGAATCCCGCACGGCCTACCAAATACGTCAGAGAAGCCAACCGTTCGCGGTTGGCTTTTTTGTTTTCGGCAGCATCACCTGCGCGGGATGCCATCGCTGACTCAAAGTTCCCTCCCCCGCATATCGAAAACCAGTCGTTAACGCGACGCCAGCGCCGGCCTTCCAGCCAGATGCGCGACCACCGCGCCCACCACCCGCCCCAGCGGCACCTCCACCCAGCGGTAAAACGCGGCGCCGGCCGCCAGACTGGCGCCCCAGGCCGTCAGCATGCCCAGCGCCTGCCACTCCGGTTCGAGCGGGACATAGCTGATAAACAGCGCATTCACCAGCAGGCTGACGGGGAAGTGCACGAGGAAGACGGCATACGAGATGCGGCCCAGAGTGTTGACGATGTTCCAGGCACGGCCCTGCGACGGGGTGCGGGCGCGGCCGAACAGGAACAGGGCGCAGGCGACGATCAGGGCCAGGGCGATCCGGCTGCGGTAGTCGACGGCCAGAGCCAGCAGCACGGGCACGGCGGCCATGGCCATGAGCGCGGTCATGGCGCCGGGCTTGCGGGCCGGGTCGCTGGCCCACCAGGCCATGAGCCCCAAGCCATAGCTGCCGAAGAAATACGGCGCCCAGTTATCCCAGCCCGCATCGAGGTTGAAATACAACAGGGAAAAAGTGATGCCCACAGTGACGGCCAGCGGCATCAGCCAGTGCCCGCGCCGCTGGCCGGCCAGGCGGCCGCCCAGCCACAGCAGCAATACCGTCAGCAGGTACAGCTGGAAATCGATGGCCACGTACCAGGCGCCTGCCGACAGCGACTCATAGCCGAGCACGCCGTGCAGCAGCAAGGCATGGGCGCTCAGCTGGCCCAGGGTGACGGCGGCCGACATGGAGTCGTGCATCATCCAGATGCCGGCCACAGGGGTGATCACGGCGGCGAGCAAGGTGGCCGCCAGGAAAGGCGGCGCCAGCTTGGCATAGCGGCGCCAGACGGCCTGCAGCGGCGTGGCGATGCCGGGACGGCCTGCGGGAGAGAGGGACTTGGCGACCAGGAAGCCGCCAATGACGAGAAACACTTGCACGGCGATGCGCGCGCTGCCGCCCAGCCAGCCCAGCAACTCGGGCCACAGGGGCTGCACGTAGTCGGACATGGGCCCGTAAAACGCCAGATGGTGCAACACGATCAACTGCGCCGCGCCCGCCTTCAAACCATTGATCCAGCCAAACTGCGGACGATTTGCCAGGTCCGCCTGTGATACCACTGCTGCTGCCGTCATTCCCATCCCTTGCCGTGCCAGGTAGTGTCGCCAGCCCATCGCGCAACAGGCGCGCGGCCGAGGATTTACCGAAAGGCCGACATCATAGCCGAGCCTGGCACTTTGGTGACGCGCGGCAGATGAGCGGCATCAGTCCTTGCGCGACAAATCGGCGCGCAACAGGGTCTGGATCACGCTGCCGCCCTGCGCGTTCGCGCGCACCGCGACCACCATCGACGGCATGACGAACAGCACGCCATCCCGCTCCTCCCAGGTATCGAGCAACTGTTCCAGTTCGCGCCCCAGCGATTCCGGCCGCTTGAGCTGCTGCGCCAGTTGCGCCTCGCACTTGCCGTCATTGCCAGTGCGGCGCGGACACTCATCGACGCGCACGAAAGGCGTCTTGCTCTCGCGCAAGCGCGCGGACAATTGCGCCGTCACCGCTGCCGGCGCGCCATCCAGATACAGATGGTAGGACGGCACACGGCAGCATTCCCTGGACAGCAACAGCACACCGACCGCGGAGCCAAAAGCGGCCGTTGGGGCTGATGGCACGTAGGCAAACGGCGGCGCGTCGCCGTCCCGCACAAAAGTCCTGGCCTGCTCGGCGGCGTTCGCGGCGCGCCAGCCCGGCAGACAGGCGGCATTGGCGGCGGCAAAACAGCGACGGTAGCCGGTTTGATCGCTGATAAACAATTCCTCGACCGCATTGCGCGCGCCGGCAGCGCCCGGCGCAATACCGTCCGGACGGACCTCCCAGCTGCCCGTGCCGTTCCTGTGCCATGCAAACGCCGTGCGCGACCAGGCCCACAGCCGCTCGTAGGGGTTGAATTGATAGCTGGGTGCGTCCGCCAGGTAGATTCTCGGCAAGGGAATGGGATCGCGCCGCTTGCCGTCCGCATCGACCACCAGCACCACGGACGGCGCATATTCGCTGTCGACATAGGCAAACGATGCCCCGTCGGGCGAGATGGCCGCCAGAACATGGGCTTGCAGGTAGCCGTCCCCTTCGGGCGGACTGGGCAGCACGGTGGTTTTCAGCGGCAGGCCACGCAACAGGAAACCGGGACGCTGATCGACGGGGAAATAGCGCACGCCCGGAGACAGGGGGAAGCCATGCATGTACGTCTCATTGCCACGGTAGCCGTATTCCGACGCCGCAATCTTCTCGACCACGGCCTTGCCCGCCTGCTCGTGGACCAGCGCCAGCATGCCGTCGTCTTCCTGCCGCTTGACGAAATACACGGGCTGGGCGAAATCGGTCCAGCGTTCGATGCCATCGGTGGTCTTGACGACGATTTTGTCGTTATATATCAGCCGCATGGAGTGATTCTCGGTGGACATCAGGGAGCCGCCGCCCTGGCGGTACTCGACCGACAAGGCGGCAAACCGTCCGTAGGTATCGGCCTTGGTCACCTTTTCGCCGCGCCGCAGCACGGCAGCATATTCGCCCGTGGCCGGCTCCGTGTAAGGCCAGCAGCCAGTCAGCAATACGAAAGCGGCGGCGCACCGCCAGCGGTACCGTGCGAAAATTTTCATGCGTCGTCAGCCCTTCAGGTCAGGACTGCCCGCCCATGCTGCAAATTCGGCAATCTTGCAGGCATTCTACGGCAGATTCAGGACTGACTCAGGGCTGATTCGCTTGCGGCTGCTGCGCGAGGATGGCGTCGAGCAAGCCGGGGAAACGGCTGTCGATATCGGCGCGGCGCAGCGTATTCATGTGCGTCGTGCCCGCGTTTTCCGTGTAGACGAGGCCCGCTTCGCGCAAGACCTTGAAATGGTGGGAGACGGTCGATTTCGGCCGCCCACCGTCGAGGTCGCCGCAAGCAGCCGCGTCGACTCTGGCCAGGTGGCGCACGATGTCGAGGCGGATCGAATCACTCAAGGCGTAGAGCACGCGCTCGAGGACGAATTCGCTGGCGGGAGGATGTTTGTGTGGACGCATGTGCAGAATCATACAGCATGCGCTATACTAATTCCATTCTTCGAATATTTACGAACTACCGAATCAGCATCTCCCCCTACTTTTTCATCAACACACACAAAGGCCACCATGTCCGCCCTCTTCCAGCCCTACACCCTCAAAGACATCACCTTGCGCAACCGCATCGCCGTGCCGCCCATGTGCCAGTACATGGCCGTCGATGGCCAGGCCAACGACTGGCATCTGTCGCATTACGCGGGCATGGCCCGTGGCGGCGCCGGGCTGGTGATCGTCGAAGCGACGGCCGTGGCGCCCGAAGGCCGCATCACGCCCGGCTGCACGGGCATCTGGAACGATGATCTGGCGCAAGCCTTCGTGCCTGTCGTGAAAGCCATCAAGGCGGCCGGCTCCGTGCCCGGCATCCAGATCGCCCACGCGGGCCGCAAGGCCAGCGCCAACCGCCCATGGGAAGGCGACGACCACATTGCTGAAGGCGACGCGCGCGGCTGGCAAACCATCGCCCCGTCCGCCATCGCCTTCGGCGGCGGCCTGCCGAAAGTGCCGCGCGCCATGGACCTCGACGATATCGCCCGCGTGAAACAGAACTTCGTCGACGCGGCCGTTCGCGCGCGTGAAGTGGGCTTCGAGTGGCTGGAACTGCACTTCGCCCACGGCTACCTGGCGCAAAGCTTCTTTTCCGCCCATTCGAACCAGCGCGACGACATCTATGGCGGCAGCGTGGAAAACCGCAGCCGCTTCCTGCTGGAAACATTGAAAGCCGTGCGTGAAGTATGGCCCGAGCACCTGCCGCTGACCATCCGTTTCGGCGTGCTGGAATTCGACGGCCGCGACGAGCAAACCCTGCTCGAATCCATCGGCCTCGTGCGCCAGTTCAAGGATGCGGGCATGGACATGATCAGCGTCAGCATGGGCTTTACCATTCCCGACGTGTCGATTCCGTGGGGCCCTGCCTTCATGGGCCCGATCGCCGAGCGCGTGCGCACGGAGGCGGGCGTGCCTGTTTCCTCCGCCTGGGGCTTCGGCACGCCGGCCATCGCCGAGCGCGTCGTCAAGGACGAACAGCTGGACGTGGTGATGGTCGGCAAGGCGCACCTGGCCAATCCGCACTGGGCATACTTTGCCGCCAAAGAACTCGGCGTCGAGCGCGCCTCGTGGACCTTGCCGGCACCGTACGCGCACTGGCTCGAGCGCTACTGATCGGTCTTGGGCTTTAACGTTGCCGGATGCCCCTCCAAGGGCAGTTCCGGCAAGAACAGCAGGAAGACCAGTCCCACCAGCAGCAGCACGGCGCCGGCGCCAAACACGCTGGCGATCGCATGGCGGTACACCTCGACCGTCTGCACCGCCGCCTGCGCGCCCAGCGCCGACACGGCTTCCACGCCATGCTGGTGCAGCTGGTGCGCGAGGATGGCGCCGGACGCCGTCACGCCCAGCAAGCCGCCCAGCGAACGGAAAAAGGCCAGCATGGCCGTGCCCACGCCGCGGCGCGCCAGGGGCAAGGCATTTTGCACGGCGATCGTCATGTTCGGCATCACCAGTCCCAGTCCCGTACCGAGCAGGAAGATGGCCGGCTCAATAATACAGTAACCGCGCGACGTTTCCATGGCCCAAGCCAGCACGGCAAACGCCAGCAGCGCCACGGCCAGCCCCGCCACCTGTACCATCTTGTACTTGCCCGAGCGCGATAGCACGCGGCCGTTGAACATCGACGACGCCACCAGCCCCACCATCATCGCCACCGTCATCACGCCCGATTCGGCGGGACTCGTACCCATCACCAGCTGGAAGAACAGGGGGAAGAAGACGCTGGCGCCCATCAGGCCCATGAAAGTCATGGCCATCACCAGGCTGGCGATATTGAAGGTGCGGTTCTCGAACAGGTCGGGCGGCAGCACGGGTTCGTCCACCCTGCCCACGTGGAAGGCCAGCCAAGCGCCCAGCAGCACGGCAATGCCGCCGCACACCTTGATGGCAAGAGAATCCCATGGCCACTCCGTGCCGCCCAGCGCCAGCATCAGCAGGGCCGCCGTGACGGCGCCCGTCAGCAAGGCGGACCCCAGGTAGTCGATCTTGTGCGCATGCGTGCGCGCCGGTTTGCGCATGGCGCGCGCGATGATGACAAAAGCGGCCGCGCCGATGGGCAGGTTGACATAGAAAATCCAGTGCCACGACAGGGCATCCGTGATGACGCCGCCCAGCACGGGACCCAGCACGCTGGTGACGGCAAACACGATGGGCACCATGCCCTGCCGCTTGCCCCGTTCGGCGGGCGGCACGATGTCGCCGATGATGATTTGCGCCAGCGGCATGAAGCCGCCCGCGCCGAGGCCCTGGATGGCGCGGAAAATGATGAGTTCCGTCATGTTCTGCGCCAGCCCGCACAGCACGGAACCGAGCAAAAAGGTCAGCAGGGCCGTGAAGATCATGGGACGGCGGCCGTACTGGTCGGCCAGCTTGCCGTACAGGGGCATGGTGGCCGTCGACGCCAGCACATACGCTGTCACCACCCACGACAGATGCGCCATGCCGCCCAGGTCGTCGACGATGCGCGGCAAGGCCGTGGCGACGATGCTCTGGTCCAGCGCGCCCAGGCCCAGCACGGCCATCAGACCCAGGTAGATGGCGCGCACTTCGCGCTCGGTGACGGGTTTCGCGGCGCCTTTGTCTGCGCCTGCGGCGTGATCGTGGCCGCTCATGCCTGGCCGATCTCAAGCAGCGGCTGCATGGCGGCTTCCAGCGCATCGACCTGCTGCGGCGTCAGACGGGCGATGCGGCGCGCCAGCGCATCGCGGCGCCGCGCGCGCAAGGTTTCGAGCATGGCCAGGCCTTGCGCCGACACGTGCAGGCCCGAACGCCGGCGGTCCTGCGGATCGGGCGCACTGCGCTCGACCAGCCCCGCCTCTTCGAGCGACTTGACCTGGGCGCTGACGGTGGGCCCGCGCACGTTCTGCAGCCGCGCCAGCGCGGCCACGCCGATGCCGGGCTGCTCATGGATCAGCGCCAGCAGCATGTATTGCATCATCGATACGTTGCCCTCCAGCTCGCCCCCTTCGCGCTGCATGGAGCGCAACAGGCGTTTGAACGCCACGCGCAAGTCATCGGACAGCGCCAGCGCGCGTTCGGGGATGGGAAGGTCTTCGGTAGTGGGCATGGAATGAGTTAAATAGGTAGGCTATCTACCTATATTAGACCGAGCATGAGGGCCACGCAAGGCTTTTTTCCACCCCGGCCCTTCCCAAAACCGCCGTTGGCCGTCATAATAGCCGCCCTTGGGTCGTTAGCTCAGCTGGTAGAGCAGCGGACTTTTAATCCGTTGGTCGCAGG
>NZ_LRIC01000045.1:0-95904 GCF_001758725.1 Janthinobacterium sp. HH106
CACGACCCCTTGGTTCGTAGCCAAGTACTCTATCCAGCTGAGCTACAGCCGCAAAACTTCTACAACATTCCATCAACAACATGGAGGTGAAACTTGTCACAACAAAACCAGGCAAAGTCTGATTTTCAGTATTCTGGTGCGGCTGGCAGGAATTGAACCCACGACCCCTTGGTTCGTAGCCAAGTACTCTATCCAGCTGAGCTACAGCCGCGCAGGCAAACATTATAGCGTATTCATTTCGCTTTGAAAAGTTCGATTTTTCAATCGCTTAGCTGATTTTGCAGAATACCGCCCCGCATGATCGACTACCTTTTCACTGCCAAAAAGCTGACGCCTTTTTATCGCAGGGCACTTCTGCTTCCACAGTCGCGTCCAGCGAATCGAGGAGTTGCTGCCTCGAAAGAAGCGGGATTATAGGGACTGCTTTCCAGCCTGTCCAGTGCTATCTGCAGGCGGCGCGCAAGCGTGCGGTGGCGGTGCCCCGCTTGGGGCTACAATACCAGCCAGACAGGGGCGCTCTTGCCTCCCCGGATGCATGACGGCGGACATTGAGCATCATGACCTATTTAACTGAGCTTAGCGACGGCGGCCCGGCGGGACAAGCGCCCGTGCGGCAGATTCATTGTTGCAGGATTTCCGATGGCCAAGCATGACCGCGAGCAAGATCTGCTTCCCCCATCAGCGCCGCTGAGCCTATCGGACGAGCGCCTGTCCAACTTGCTGGAAGGTATTACCGACGGCTTTTGCCTGCTCGACCGCGACTGGACCATCCGCTACCTCAATACGCGCGGCGCCGCCATGCTGGCGCCGCAACACGCGCCTGGCACCTGCCTGGCGGGGAAGAACCTGTGGCATGCCTGCCCCGCCCTGCATGGCACGGAACTCGAAACCCAGTACCGGCGCGCCATGGCGCAGCAGCTCAGCTGCAGTTTCGAACTGCTGTATCCGCCGCTGGGGCGCTGGCTGGAAGTGCGCATCTTCCCTTCCAGCGAAGGCTTGACCACGTATATCCAGGACATCAGCCAGCGCAAGGCGGCCGAGGAAAACTTGCGTCACAGCGAGGAAGACTTGCGCGCACTGGCCAATTCCATCCCGCAACTGGCCTGGATCGCCAGCTTCGATGGCACCATTGCCTGGTACAACCAGCGCTGGCACGACTACACGGGCACCACTGCCGAACAGATGGCGGGCGACGGCTGGAGCATCGCCTATGACGCGCAGCACCTGCCTTCCATGCTGCAAGCCTGGAAGGCCGCCTTGCGCGAGGGCACGCCCTTCGAAATGGAGTTCCCCATCCGCGGTGCCGACGGCCAGTACCGCTGGTTCCTGACGCGCGCCAATCCCGTGCGCGACCGGGGCGGCCAGCTGCTGCGCTGGTTTGGCACGAGCACCGACGTCGACCAGGTCAAGCGGGCGCAGGAAGCCTTGCGCGATGAAACGCGCGTACTCGAGCTGCTCAACAATACGGGCGCGGCCCTGGCCAGCACCCTCGACTTGCCGGCCCTGCTGCAGGAAACCGTCGATGCGGCCACGCGCATCAGCGGCGCGCGCTTCGGCGCCTTTTACTATGATGATGCGGGCGATATCCACGACGATCCCGACGCCCTGCCCGCGGCACGCGCCGTCAACGGCATCAGCCTGCGCCAGGCCGATGCCATCGCCACGGAACTGCGCCAGGGAGCGGCCATGCGCCAGAACGACTTGCTGGCCGCGCCCGACGCCAGCGCCGGCGGCGCGCCGCCGCTGCGCAGCTGCCTGAGCCTGCCCGTCAGCTCGCGCTCGGGCCTGCTGCTGGGGCGCTTGCTGCTCGGCCATCCGCAAGCGGGCATGTTCAGCGCGCGCAGCGAACGCATCGTCTCGGCCATCGCGGCCCAGGCCGCCGTCGCGCTCGACAATACGCGCCTGTACGCGGCCGCCACGCGCGCCGCCGAAGAGCGCAAGGTGCTGCTCGACAGCGAACGCGAGGCACGCGCCGACGCCGAGCGCACGAACCAGCTGAAAGACGATTTTCTCGCCACGCTGTCGCACGAACTGCGCACGCCGCTGTCGGCCATCCTGGGCTGGGCGCAAGTGCTGCGGCGCGGCACGCGCGACCAGGCCGACCTGCATCGCGGCCTGCAAAGCATCGAACGCAATGCGCGCGCGCAGGCGCAACTGATCGAAGACTTGCTCGACATGAGCCGCATCACTTCCGGCAAGGTGCTGCTGGACCTGCAAACCATCGTGCCCGCCAGCATCATCGCCTCGGCCATCGAAACCCTGCGCCCGGCGGCCGACGCCAAGCACATCGCCATCCACAGCAACATCGCCAGCGATGCGGGCAGGATCACGGGCGACCCCAGCCGTATCCAGCAAGTGATCTGGAACCTGCTGTCGAATGCCCTGAAGTTCACACCGCAAGGCGGCCGGGTCGAGATCGGTGTGCGCCGCGAGGCAAGCCGCCTGGCCATCACGGTGAGCGACAACGGCGTCGGCATCAAGAAAGACTTCCTGCCCCACGTGTTCGACCGTTTCCGCCAGGCCGACGCCTCCACCACGCGCCGGCATGGCGGCCTGGGGCTGGGACTGGCGATCGTCAAGCACCTGGTGGAGCAGCATGGCGGCACGGTCACGGTCAGCAGCGCCGGCGACATGCAGGGCGCCAGCTTTACCGTGCGCCTGCCCCTGGGGACGCGGACCGCGCCGGCGCGGCCAACGGGCGGCGACTTGCCCGCCAGCCATGACTTGCGCGGCGTCACCGTCCTGCTGGTCGATGACGAGGCCGATGCGCGCGAACTGACGGCGCGCATCCTGCGCGACAGCAACGCTGAAGTGCATGGCGCCGGCAACGTGGCGCAAGCGCTGCAACTGCTGGACCAGGTACACCCGCATGTGCTGGTCAGCGACATCGGCATGCCCGACGCCGACGGTTTCGACCTGCTGGCGCAAATCCGCGCGCACGCTTCCCCTGATGCGGCCCGGCTGCCCGCGCTGGCACTGACGGCGTTCGCGCAACCGCAGGACCGCCAGCGGGCACTGGCCAGCGGCTTCCAGGCCTGGGTCTCGAAACCGCTCGACCCGGCCGAACTGCTGGCGGCCGTGGCGCAACTGGCCGCAACGCGCTCCCTCGCGCAGCGTCCTGAAGAGGGCAGCAATACGCCGCCCTAAAAAGATGATGCAAAGAAATACATGATGCAGTACAAAATGACTATTTTCATGGGCTAGCCTTCCTACTTTCAGACGCGGCTCTGTCCTACAAGCAACTAAGCTAAAGTTTGCTACACTGAAATGCAGAAACGCACCTGCACGGCAGGCTGGAGATGGCGGCCTGGGCCGGCGAGAACGTCAGAAGCGAGCTCAAGCGCTGTTGTGCGCCCTAACTTGTTGCAAGGCGCTACTATCTTCCCCACTGCCGTCAGCCCATCATCTGCGGTGGAAGCCAGCGTTGCATAGACCGTATAACCGAGACCTTACATGCCCAGCCAAGATGAGATTTTGAAAGCCAAAATTTTGGTCGTCGACGATTCACCCGACAATGTTGACCTGATGCTGGAAATCCTGCGCGATGCCGGCTACACCAATGTGACGGCCACCATGCGTCCGGCCCAGGTTTGCCCCCTGCACCGGGAGCATTGCTACGACCTGATCTTGCTGGATCTGCAAATGCCGGAACTCAATGGTTTCCAGGTCATGAAAGGCTTGAAGGAAATCGAGCATGGCGGCTACCTGCCCGTGCTGGCCCTGACGGCACAGCCGAGTTTCAAGATCGCCGCCCTGGAAGCGGGCGCGCGCGACTTCATCAGCAAGCCCTTCGACCTGATGGAAGTGCACAAGCGCATCCACAACATGCTGGAAGTGCGCCTGCTGTACAAGGAACTGGCGCAATACAGCAAGCAGCAGCAGGAACTGGCGCTGCACGATCCGCTGACGGGCTTGCCGAACCGGCGCCTGCTGGAAGACCGCATCGAGCATACCTTGCAGCAATCGGCCCGCAGCCGCGGCAAGTCGGCCATCCTGTACCTGGACCTGGACGGCTTCAAGGCCATCAACGACAGTTACGGCCACGGCTATGGCGATGAAATCCTGAAAATGGTGGCGGCCCGCCTGGTGAGCGCATCGCGCAAGGAAGACACTGTGGCGCGCATCGGCGGCGACGAATTCGTCATCGTGCTGGGCAACCTGGCCGGCAAGGGCGACGCACGCGAACCGGCCGCCAAGCTGATCGAAGTCATTTCCGAGCCGTATTTCATCAACGACCTGACCCTGCGCCTGTCGACCAGCATCGGCATCGCCATCTACCCGGACGACGCCAGCACCGTCGAATCCCTGCTGGGCGCGGCCGACACGGCCCTGTACGAAGCCAAGCGTGCCGGCAAGAACCGCTTTTGCTGCATCCCGCACGAGGTGATCGCCTCGCAGGTGAATATGCAAAAAAACAACATTCCGTCGATCGCCTGAGTTTTTACGCGCACCGCACATGAAAAAAACCGGCAAGCCACGTTGATGGCTTGCCGGTTTTTTTCATGAGCACGATGTTTTATTTCTTGCCAGCTGTCACTTCATGCTGGCCCGCATGCTGGTGGTCCGTTTGTGCATCGACGGTTTCCGGCGGTACTTCGATGCGCGTGATGCCGGCATCAACGGAGATCGGGTCGCTGGCGGGGAAGGTCATTTCCACGGCGTCGTCAAGCAACTCTTCCTTGGCCCGCTCTTCGCCGCTCATGCCTTCTTCATCGGCCAGGATGGCCAGCGCGCTGGCCCATTTCACGAAATTAAGGTTGGACAACTCGCGTACGGTGGTCACGCCAAACGCTTGCTGCAAGGCCTTCGCATCCTTCGCGCTGACGCCGCGCAAGGCGCTGATGGGGGCATTGACGATGTCGCGGAAGCTTTTGTCGAGGTATTCCTTGTCGACGATGGTTTCGATATTCATGGCATGTCCTTTCGTTTCGGTAAACGGGCCTGTACTGCACCCTGCGCCGCGGGGCGGCTATGCTGCATGGAAAAATGCACAACCCCACTATGGCAGCGTGTGGCGTCCCGGTATGTGCGCAGCCGTACGTAAAGACGGGAACAACTTCCTGCTGGCGCAAACAGAAATATTGCCTATCATATAAAAATGATGGGAGGAGATTAAAATTGCCGAAAAGACAGAAATTTTCCATCCATGCGCCCCGCGATGAAATCCTCATGTATGATCCACAACTTGAATTTGGTCCACCTTTCACCATTCACGGGGCGCTATGTCCGCACAAACAGATCCGAACAAGGAAGCGGCCCAGGCCGATGCGGAACGCGCCGCCGATCTCAGCGAGTTGCTCGGTCATGTCAACACCAGCTGGGACAATGAACGGCGCGCCCTGTCGCGCCAGCTGCACGACAGCCTCGGCTCGTCGCTGACGGCGCTGACCATGCACCTGTCGCTGCTGACGCAAAAAATGCCGCAGGAAGCGGCCTTGCTCGACCGCGCCGCGACCATGAAGCAATTGCTGCTGAATGTCATCGAGACCAACCGGCAAATGCAGATGAAGCTGTGGAACGACAAGCTGGAGTTTCTCGGTGTGAATGTGGCGCTGGGCGAGCTGGCTGCGCAATTTGCGGAACAGCACAAGATCACCGTGCGCTGCAGCCTGCCCGAAGATGAACTGATCTGCCCGCGCAACGTGGGCGTGGCCCTGCTGCGCACCCTGGAAGAGGCGCTCAGCAATATCGCCGCGCACGCGCAGGCAAGCGAAGTGGATATCATCATTGACGACAATGACGAGGCGCTGATGATGACCGTCAAGGACAACGGCAGCGGCTTGCCGGCCAGCGTGCCCGTCGAAATGAGCAAGCATGGCCTGCGCGCCGTGCGCGAGCGCGTGCATTACCTTGGCGGCAGCCTGAGCCTGACGGCGAATCCGCAAGGCGGCATGGCCCTGACTGCCGTCTTGCCGCGCATTAGCCCGAAAGAATAATCCCTGCCAGACAGCATCGGGCCGGAACATCGCCGGGCGCCCTGCCCCGCTCAACGATACAACGAGGAAACCGCATGCAACGACTGATCCCCACCCTGCTGGCAGCGCTGCTGGCCATGGGAGCCGCCCAGGCCGCCGACAAGACCGTGCCGCCGCCGGAAACCGTGGACAAGCTGGCCTGGCTGGCCGGATGCTGGAACGTCGACGGCGCCGAACCCGGTTCCGGGGAACAATGGAGCACGGCCGCCGGCGGCACCATCCTCGGCACCAGCCGCACCGTCAAGGGCGGCAAGACGACGGCCTTTGAATTCGTGCAGATCCGCCTCACCGAACCGGGCCAGCTGGCCTACATCGTGCAGCCGTCGGGCGAGCCGCCCGTGATTTTCAACCTGCTGCGCCAGGACAAGCCGAATGAATTCATCTTCGCCAACCTGGACAATGACTTTCCGAGCCGCATCACCTACCGCCATGACAGCGAGCGCATCTTACACGCCAGCATCACCGGCACCTTGAAGGGCAAGCTCACCACCATCGCCTTCCCCATGACGCGGGGCCGCTGCGAAGCGGCGCCCGTCGCGCGCGGCAAATAAAAAGGGGCCGCAAGGCCCCTTGTTTTGTTACGGCGCAAACTGCTTAATGCAGCTTGACCTGCGGCGAGCTGCGCTTGATCAGGAAACGGCCCATGGCCATGACGGCCGTGCGCACGGTGCCCAGCACGGCGTTGTGGTGCATCAGGTGCAGGCTCACATACATCATGCGCGCGACAAAGCCTTCGACGAACCAGCTCAGGCCCTTCAGCGACCCCATCAGGGTGCCGACCGAGGTGGTGCGGCCAAACGACACCAGCGAACCGTAGTCCAGATATTCGTACGGCCTGGTTTGCGGCGGCTTGCCCTTCGCCTGCAGCAGGAACGTTTTCAGCAGGTAATCGGCTTGCTGGTGGGCAGCCTGGGCGCGCGGCGGCACCAGCTTGCCGTCGGGACCCGTACAGGCGGCGCAATCGCCCAGCGCGAAGATATTCGCATGGCCCTGCACATTGAGCATGCCCGTCACTTCCAGCTGGCCAGCGCGGTTGGTAGGCAAGCCCAAAGTGGACAGGAATTCCGGCGCGCGGATGCCGGCTGCCCACACGCAGATGTCGGCCGCATAGCTGGTGCCGCTGGCCACCGTCACCTTGTCGGCTTCGATCGTGGTGACGCGCGTATCGGTCACCACCGTGATGCCATGCTGGTGCAGCAGTTTCGAGGCGGCGATGGAAACGCGCTCGGGCAGCGGCGCCAGGATGCGCGGCGCCCCTTCGAGCAGGGTGATGCGCACATCCTTGATGGCGTTGAGATTCTGGAAACCATACGCGGCATACACGCCGCTCGCTTCGCGCAATTCGGCCGCCAGTTCCACGCCCGTCGCGCCGCCGCCGATGATGACGATGTCGACACCGGGATGGCCCGCGTCGCCCTGGCGCTGTTCAGCCATGGCCAGCAGTTTCAGCAGCGTCAGACGGAAACGTTCGGCGTCTTCCGTGGCATTGAGGGAAATCGTGTTTTCCTGGGCGCCGGGTACGCCAAAGTAATTCGAGGTGCTGCCCACGGCCAGCACCAGCTGGTCGTAGCTGACCTGGCGCTGCGGCAAGAGCTGCTCATCCTTGTCCGTGGCGATGGCGCCCACGGTGAGGCTGTTCGACGCTGCGTCGAGCCCGATCAGGGGACCATAGACATAGGTAAAACCATTGTCATGCGCCAGCATCTGGTACGACAGGCCCTCTTGATGAATGTCCAGGGTGCCGGCCGCCACTTCATGCAGTGACGGCTTCCAGATATGGTACAGGCGGCTGTCGACCAGGGTGACCTGGCCTGGGCCGAGCTTGCGGCTGAGTTTGCAAGCCAGCTCCAGGCCGCCTGCACCTCCTCCTACGATAACGATTTTACTATGCAAAGATCCTCCTGCTTGTTAATCCCTGTGCCCGTTGCCGTTGCCGTTGCCGTTGCCGTTGCCACGACCATTGCCATTGCCATGGCCTTTGCCCGGCTTGTCATCATGCTTGTCGCGCTTGTCATAGTGCTTGTCATGCTTGTCGTCATGACGGTCGCGGTCGCCGTAATCGGGACGGCCATGGTCGCCATGCTGCTGGCGGTAGCGGGGCACATATTGGTTGTTATACCAACCATCTTGGACGAAATATACCTCTTGGTTACAGGCATTATACTTGCGGCAGTGCTTGGACCAGTGTTTCGCATGGCCGGGCGGTACGCGCAGGTAGATCGGGGCGGCCGAATAGTATTGCGGGCGCTGCACGATGACGGGTTGGGCGTAGATCAATTGCGGCGCGGGATAGTCGCCTATGTCGATGCGGCCGTAAAAGCCTGGCTGGCCAACGGTGACGGAAACCTGGGCAACGGCGGCGGTACCTGCCGACAGCAGGACGGCGGCGAGAATGAGGGTTTTCATGAGGACACTCCTTTTATCAGTTATGCCGCAATTGTAGACCTTGTGTGACTAACTGTTTGTTCGCAAGGACACATAAGGAATCCCGTCGCAATCTCACCACAGTTTGCCCAAAGGCACTACCAAGCCGCTGAACAGCGACCAGTCCGGCGACGCCGCCGTCAAGCCACGCGCCATGCCGATATCGATGGCCAACCGCGGCGTGGGGCTGTAGGTGGCAGCCAGCAGCAGCTGCGCCGTGGCTGGCGCGCCGCGCAGGCGCGTGCCCGACACTTCCGCCGTGGCGCCCCAGCGGTCGCTGACGGGCGTGGAAAAGGAGGCCGCCCAGCCCGTTTGCACCCTGCCCGTGCCAGGGTCGGAAGCCCCCAGGCGCGTGGCGTTCAGGTTGGCGTCCATGTGCACGGCGCCCAGGTCGCGGCTGAAAATACCGTTCAACGAGACGTCGCTCTTGCCGCTGCCGATGCTGTCCTTGGCAGTGGGCAACTTCCAGCCCAGTTCCAGGCCCAGCGCCGTGGCGCTGTCGAGCAAAAAGGCGCCTTTGAGCACGACCGTCGTGTCGCCCACGCCCGTCTCGCGCCGGCCCGTGTCATCGCGCGCGCGCACGAAGCCCTCACCTTCGAGCAGCACGCCCCATTCGGGCGTGAACGCCAGCTTGAACGTGTACGGCAAGCTGGCGCGGCGCGCGTCGTCCGTTTTCGACAGCAGGCCGCCCGCCTCGAATTCCAGCTGGCCCGGCACGGGCAGCTGGGCGGGACTGGCCACCGATGGACGATAAGGCAGGACGGGATCGCCCTCCTGCGCCTGCGCCAGGGGCGCCAGCGACAGCAGCAACAGGGAAAAACTGAAGGAGGACAGGAAAGAAGATGGCATGGGGAACCCGGAAGTGGCAAACGCGCAATAGCGACAGCCTACCACCGCCGCGCCGATCGCGCCCAGTCCAGCCGCCGTCAGGCCAGGCGCCGCACGCCCGGCCTGGCCGCCGGCGCGGGCCGGCGCAGCGGCGTGACGTTGCTGGCCGCCGGCACGGCGATGCGTTCGGCCTGGGCATGCAGACGGAACACGCCCACTAGTTCCGTCAGGGTCTGCGCCTGGTCCTGCAGCGATTCGGCGGCGGCTGCCGCCTCTTCCACCAGGGCCGCATTCTGCTGCGTCACCTGGTCCATCTGCAGCACGGCCTGGTTGACTTGCTCGATGCCGGCGCTTTGCTCGGCGCTGGCGGCCGTGATTTCCTGCATGATATCGGCCACCTGGCGCACGCTGGTCACCACCTCATCCATCGTCCTGCCCGCGTCATGCACGAGTTTGGAGCCGATTTCCACCTGTTCGACGGAGTCGCCGATCAGGGTCTTGATTTCCTTGGCGGCACTGGCAGAACGCTGGGCCAGGCTGCGCACTTCGGATGCCACGACGGCAAATCCCCGCCCTTCCTCGCCCGCCCGGGCCGCTTCCACGGCCGCGTTCAAGGCCAGGATATTCGTCTGGAAGGCGATGCCATCGATGACGCTGATGATGTCGACGATCTTGCGCGACGACGCATTGATCGATTCCATGGTCTGCACCACCTGCCCCACCACGGCGCCGCCCTTGCCGGCCACATCGGACGCGGCGCCGGCCAGCGCATTGGCCTGGCGCGCATTGTCCGCGTTCTGCCGCACGGCCGAGGTCAGCTGTTCCATCGATGACGCCGTTTCTTCCAGCGAACTGGCCTGCTCTTCCGTGCGCGACGACAAGTCGAGGTTGCCCTGGGCGATTTCGCTCGAGGCCGTGTTGATGGTATCCGTACCCGAGCGCACCTGGCTGACGATGCCCACCAGCTTGTCGCGCATGGCTTTCATGGCGAACAGCAGGCTGGCATTGTCATGGCTGGCCGTGCGGATATCGATGGTGAGGTCGCCCTCGGCGATGGCGCCGGCGATCCTGACGGCGTACGCCGGTTCGCCGCCGAGCTGGCGCGTCAGTCCGCGCGTGATCAGCGCCCCCAGCGCCAGGCCGGCCGCCATGCTGCCCAGCACCAGAGCGATCATGAAGCTGCGGCTGGCCTGGTACACGCCCGAGGCCTGCTCGGAAGCCGCCTTGGCGCGCTCTTCCTTCTGCAGCGAAAGTTTATCCAGCATACCGTCGAGTTCATCGGCATGCTGGCGCGTCTTGTTGAGCAGTTCGACCAGTTGCGCGCTGCGCTGCGCCAGCGGCTCGGCCGCCGCCAGCGCCAGGGCTTGCTGCATGGTGGCAATGTACTCCGCTTCGACAGCGGCGAAGCGGGCAAACAATTCCTTGGCGGCCGACGTGACGAACAGCGGCTGGGCCTTGGCCAGATAGCTTTTATTTAACTCGAGGAATTTGCCGATGTCGGCCTGGCGCGTGGCGCGCTCCTCGGCGGTCGTGGCCAGCAAGAAATTGCTGCGCGCGCGACCCACCTTGATCAGGGCGATATTGGCTTCCTTGATGTACGACAGCCCCAGCAATTCATGGTTGTACATCTGCCCCGCCATGGTATCGATCTTGCCCATGTTGAAGATGCCGATGCCGGCCACGATGGCCCCCATCAGCGCGACGCAAAAGAAGGCAGCGAGCAGGCGCGTCCCCACTTTCATTTTACTCAACATGTTTCCTCCCAGACAAGACGGTAGCCAATAATTTAAGCTATGACTTGAATATAAGGAAAAAACTGTCACTAAAATGCTCGGATTGTCACTAACCAACAATTCCTTGATACAAAGCAACATGCCCCGGGGCGTGCCATGTTAGCAATCCCCGGGAGAGCGTCAATGGCCGCTGTGCCCGCCTGGCTTGCGCACCGTCATTTCCACGCCGCTTTTTGCCGCCGGCTTGCCCGCGCCCTGGCCCCGCACCGGTTCCGGCACGGCGCCCGTCCATTCATAGGCCACGCTGCCGGCCGGGTGCTTGTACCAGCCCGGGTCGCGGTAATCGCCCGGTTTCTGATCCTTGCGCACCTTGACCGTGGTAAACATGCCGCCCATGCCGATGGCACCGAAGGGACCGTCGCCGGCCATCATCGGCAAGGTATTGTCGGGGATCGGCATCTGCATCTCGCCCATGTCGGCCATGCCCCGCTCGCCCATCACCATGTAGCCGGGCACGAGCTGGTTGATCTTCGCCGCCACGCCCTGATGGTCGACGCCGATCATGGTGGGCACGTCGTGTCCCATGGCATTCATCGTGTGGTGCGACTTGTGGCAGTGGAAA
Organism: Janthinobacterium sp. HH106; assembly: GCF_001758725.1. Taxonomy (NCBI): domain Bacteria; kingdom Pseudomonadati; phylum Pseudomonadota; class Betaproteobacteria; order Burkholderiales; family Oxalobacteraceae; genus Janthinobacterium; species Janthinobacterium sp. HH106. The sequence continues at coordinate 11,583 of NZ_LRIC01000045.1, forward strand.
GCCCAGTCGCCGAGGTCCGTTGCCGTGAACTCGACGGCGCGCATCTGGCCCACGGCGATATCGGTCGTCACTTCGGGCCAGCGCGATTCGGGGCGCGTCCAGCCGCCATCGGTGCCCGTCACCTCAAATTCATGGCCATGCATGTGGATCGGGTGGTTGGTCATGGTCAGGTTGCCCACGCGCACGCGCACCTTGTCGCCCTGGCGCACGACCATGGGGTCGATGCCGGGGAAGACGCGGCTGTTGAAGGTGAACAAATTAAAATCCGTCATGGTCATGATCTTCGGCGTGTAGCTGCCCGGGTCGATGTCGTAGTTGCTGAGCAAGAAGACGAAATCGCGGTCCACCTTCATGAAGTTCGGGTCTTTCGGGTGTGTGACCCAGAAACCCATCATGCCCATGGCCATCTGCGTCATTTCGTCCGCATGCGGGTGGTACATAAAGGTGCCGGGCCGCCTGGCGACGAATTCATACACGAAAGTCTTGCCAGGAGGAATGCCCGGCTGGGTCAGGCCCGTGACGCCATCCATGCCGTTGGGCAAGCGCTGGCCATGCCAGTGCACGCTCGTGTGTTCCGGCAACTTGTTGGTGACGAAGATGCGCACGCGGTCGCCCTCCACCACTTCGATGGTGGGACCGGGCGACTGGCCGTTGTAGCCCCACAGGTTCGCTTGCATGCCGGGCGCCAGTTCGCGCACGACGGGCTCGGCCACCAGATGGAATTCCTTGACGTTGTTGTTCATGCGCCAGGGCAAGGACCAGCCATTCAGGGTGACGACGGGGTTGTACGGACGCCCGTTCGGTGGCGGTGGCGGCGCTTTCGTGTCCGCGCCAGCCATGCTGACGGCTTCCGGCAGGGACGCCGCACCGACTCTGCTCACCGCTGCCGCACTGAGGGCGACGGCGCCCGCATTCATGAAAAAATTTCTACGTGTAATCATCATTATTCCTTGTTGGCTGGGCCGCTGCCATTGATGGCGCCTTGCAGTTCGGTTTGCGCGATCCAGAAATCGCGCTGGGTTTCGATGGCGCTGTTCACGCTGGCGACTTGCTCGCGCGCATCGGCCAGCAGTTCGAACACGCTGGCCAGCATGCCGTTGTAGCGCAGCAATACTTCATGCGAGATCGTCTTGCGCAGCGGTACCACTTCATCGCGGTAATGGCGCGCCAGGTCGTAGGCCGTGCGGTAGCTCGAATACGCTTCGCGCACTTCCGAGCGGGCCTTCACCGCCGTGCCCGCCGTGCGCTGCAGCGACTGCTCGTACAGCGCTTGTGCCTTGGTGTTGCGCGCCGCGCCCCAGTCGAACAGCGGCAGTTCCAGCGATACCTCATAGCCGTTTTCGCGCGGCGCCCCGCTCGTGCTCTTGTTGGTATAAGCCACGTCGAGCACATTGATGAAACCCGTCACCTTGGACAGGCCCAGTGCACTGGCCGTGGCATGGGCGTCAAGTTTGCTCATCTGCACGTCGAGGCGCTGCTCCATCGCCTGCGCCTCGATATTGCCAGGCTCCGCCGCCTGGGCCGGCAAGTCGGGCAGGCGCGACGGCAAAGTAAAGCTGGTCTGCTTGCCCCACAGGCCCAGCAAGCGCGTCAGGTGTTCGCGCGTCACCAATGCCTGGTGGCGGGCGCGGGCCAGGTCGCCGACGGCGTCCGCATAAAACACTTGCTGGCGCGCCTGGTCGAGGCGGCTCCAGTTGCCCGCCTGCCGCAGGCGCGTGGCCAGTTCGGCGCCCGCCTCGGCCGACAACAGCGCCCGCTGCATGAACGCTTCCGTCTGCACGGCGGCCACGGCATTGAAGTAGGCGCGGCGCGTCTCAAGCGCCAGCTGCACGGCGCTGCTGGCCGCCTGCAGCTTGGCTTGCTCGAAGCGGCCCCGCTCGATATTCACGCGCATCGGCATGGTCAGCAAGCCCGCCAGGTCGAAGCTGACGCCCCGGTCGATTTCATTGCCGTGGCTGCCGTGCGAGCGGCCGAACGACAGGCCCGGGTTGCGCAAGCGCCCCGCCTGCACCAGGTCCGATTCGGACGCGCCCAGTTCGGCCAGCGCCACTTTCATGCCGTGGTTGTTCATCAGGGCGATGCGCACGGCGCTGTCGGCGTCCAGGGGCTGGGCCAGCAGGGAAGCCAGCTTTTCCTCGCCGCCCTTGTCCGTCAATGCCGCAGGGGCGCCCGTGCGGGCGTCTGCCAGCGCGGACACGGCCTGCATGCCGCCATCGGGGCTGAAGCTGGCGCAGCCGCTGAGCAGCAAGGCGGCCGCCAGGGCCAGCGGCGTGAGGCAAGTTGATTTTGTAAAACGTGCCATCTCAGTGTCCCTCATGCTGGTGTTGCGGGGCGGGCTGGGCGGCCGGCTTGGGGCCGGGCTTCTCCATCGGCATCTTGTGGCCGTCCATCTTGTGGCCGTCCATTTTCATCATGCCCATGTGGCCGCCGGCCTTGCCGACTTTCTCGTTGACGGCGCGCCAGGTCTGATCGGGCGTGGCGTCGTCCTCGGCGGCGGGACGGTAGCCGGCAAAGGCGGAGCGGTAGGTGGCGGCCGGCACGGGCGCTTGCGCCTCTTGCGGGGCGGATGGGGGCCGCGATTGCGCGGCGGCGTCCAGCGGCAGCGAGGCAAGCGTAACGCCGGCGGCCAGCGCGAGGCTGAATAATTGCTTCATGGTATTCCTTGAATGACGGGGTATGGCGCGGCGGGCGCGCGACGGGAACGCTGGCGCGGCCAAAGCAACGTGCAGGGACGTGCGACGGCGGCACCGCCAGGTTCAACGGGCGGTCAGGCGGAGCGCGTGCTTCTCGGGGGACGTTCAGGGCCGGAGGGGATATGCCCGGCGAACAGGGAATCGGGCGCCAGCGCCGGGGGTGGCGCGCGCAGGGTCAAGGCGTGCACGGCAGGCATGCCGGGCGGCGCCGTGGCGCCCACCGTGCAGGCGCCATGGTTGCTGCAATCGTGGCCAGGGTGGCCGGCGCCGCCATCGTCCATGGCCATGTGCAGCGGCTGGCCTTGCATCTGCATGTCGGCCATGCCATGGCACTGGGGCGCCTGCATGGCCTCGACAGCGACCGTGACCGCTGCCGCCCGCTCGTCCACGCAGCAGCTGCGCATGGCCGACGCAAAGCCCTGCAAGGGCAAGGTGACGGCAAGCAGCCAGAGCAGCGAGCGGGCGAGAAAGCGGAAAAAGGCACGGTTCATAGCACGACTATAAACCTTCCCACATGAGGAAGGTCAAGTGCCTATTTGATCTCGCCGGCCATGCGTCAGCCAGATGACGTAGACGCCGTAATAGCCCTGCCCTTCCAGGATGAGCTGGCCATCGGCAAAATAGATTTTCTCCACTTTATTGACGGTAAAGTACGCGCGGCCATCGGCCGCCTCCACGTCGCCCAAGCAACGGGCGCGGGGCCGGCAGTAGCCGCTGGCACGTCCGATGGCCCACATCAGGTCGCCGACCATGAAGTGGTCAATCATTTCGGTCAGCAGCGGCCGGTGACCCGCCAGCATGGCCGTGATGTCGGGGTAACCGGCGTCCCTGAGCTCGGGCAAGTCGCTTTCCTCGTACTGCAGATCGTCTTCGCGGCAATCCTGCACGAAACTGTTGAACGGTTCGTCGAGCAGTCCCGCCAGCGCCGCTTCCGGCACGCTCAGGCGGAACGGGTGCAGCGGCAGCACGCTGTGCTGGCCGTAATTGAGTTCGCGGCAGTCGAGCAAGGCCAGCGGGTGGGGCTGATCACCCACCTCGCAGCGGATGCCAAGTTCTTGCTCAAACGTCATCAATATTCACCGTTGCCATGCACATTGTCCCCGTTGTACACCATCAGGGCCATATGGTAAGCGCTGTCGGGCAAACGGGACAGGCTCAGATGCAACAGAAAACAACGGATCAGTTCATCCCGCGCGGCACGCCTGTCAGGCGGGTTCCGTGATGCCCACGCAATTGCGCCCGTTTTCCTTGGCCACGTACAGGGCCGCGTCGGCGGCCAGCAGCACGGCGTCCGTGCTGCGCTCGCCGTGCGACGATGCCACCACGCCCAGCGAGACCGTGATGGCGCCCGCGCCGGGAATCACGGCGGCGGCCACCTTGGCGCGCAGGCGCTCGGCCACCTGCATGGCCACGTCCAGGTCGGCATCGGGCAGCAGCATGATGAACTCGTCGCCGCCATTGCGGCACAGAACGTCGGCATCGCGCGAACAGGCGCGCATCAGCTGCGCCAGGCGCAGGATGACTTCATCGCCCACGGCATGGCCCCATTTATCGTTGACTTGCTTGAAATGGTCGATATCGATGGCGATGACGGAAAACGGCCGCGCCTGCGCCTGCCAGACGTCGAGCGCCGCCGCCATGCCGCGCCGGTTCGACAGGCCCGTCAGCGGGTCCGTCTCCACGTCGGTCTTCAACTTGCCGATCCTGTTCTGCAACAACGCCAGGCCCTTCAACAAGGCTTTCTTGATCTGCGCCGCCTCCACATACCAGGCACGGATGGAGGCGATGTGCTCGCTCGTACCGGGCACATCCATGCGCCGCGCCCCCTCGGCCAGTTGCATCAGGGGCCGCGAAATCAGGCTGGCCAGCCACCAGATGAATGGCAAACTCAGCAAGGCGATCGGCAGGGAATGCCATACGGTATTGGCCATCAGCTGGTTCAGCGGGGCCAGGGTCATGGCCGTGGGACGCTGCGCCACGATGCCCCAGCCCGTCGACGGCATGACGGCGTAGCCGGCCAGCATGTCCACGCCCAGGCTGTTATGCATGCGCCGGTTGCCGCCGCCCCGCTGCGCGATGATGGTGTCGATGACGTCATTGCGGCCGGCCACGTGGCCCAGGCGCTCGGGGTCCGGGTGGTAAAGCAGGCGCCGGTTCTGGTCGACCACGTACAGGTAGGAGCCGTCGCGGTAATAATGCTGGCCCAGCATGGTGTACAGGATGTTTTTCTGTTTCAGGTAGATGCTGCCGCCCACGTAGCCGAGGTAGCGGCCATCCTTGCCAAGGATGGGATGCGAGATGAACACCACCAGATTGCCGACCGAAGATATGTACGGCTGCGTGACCAGCGGGCGCCGTTCGCGCAGCGCCTGCGCGGCGCCGGCCGAGTCGAGCGTGCGGTTTTTCAGGGCCAGGGTTTCCGGCGACACGCCCAGCACCTTGCCCTGGGCATCGACGATGAGCACGGAATTGAAGCTGTTCGTTTGCAGGCGCAGGCGCTGTGCCTCGTCCGTCAGCCATTGCTCGTCGCCCATGCGCGACGGCAGGCTGCCGGCGCTGTAGGCCAGCTGCTGGCGCGCCGACTGCAGGAAATCCTCGGCCGTGCTGGCCAGCTTGCTCGCGTAGGCGTGGTTCGCTTCCAGGGTGGTATCGATCAGCAGCTGGCGCTGCACGCTATAGCTGGCATAGAAGGTGTTGGCCAGGGACACCAGGGCGCTGGCAAAGGCCACGAGCACGATCAAACGGCGCAAGTTCATGCGCGGAACAGGTTTAGTCCACATGGAGTCGGCAGGAAATTGGAAAGTATTGCGCTACAGAAAGGGCGCATTATACCGAGACAGCCGTGCCAATATTGAAATCCTGGCATCGTTGGTCAAAGAATGTGAACAAGCGGCAACGCTGAGCGCTGCCGCCTTGACTTGCATCAAGCGTGGAATCAAGCGTGGATGGCGTGCTTGCGGACCCAGTCCACGTAGCGCTGCATCCAGCCCTGGAAGAAACCGAGGCTGGCCGGGCCGATGCCGCCGTGCTCGTCGAACAGGCCGTCCTTGGCCTGGATAAACATTTCAGGCTGTCCCAGCAGCGGCACGTCCAGGTAGGCGAGCACATTGCGCAAATGCTGCTGCGCCAGGGCCGTACCGGTGGCGCCGACGGACACGCCGAGCACGGCACCGGGCTTGCCGCCCCACACGCTCTGGCCATACGGACGCGAGCCGTGGTCGAGGGCGTTTTTCAGCACGCCGGGGATCGAGCGGTTGTATTCGGGGGTGAGGAAGAGCAAGGCTTGCGATGCGGAAATGTCGGATTTGAGGCGCAGCACCTGCTCGGCCTGCGCGCCATCGTCATCCTGGTTGTACAGCGGCAAATCGCCGATTTCAATGTGCTTGAAGGAAAACTCGGGCGGCGCCAGCTTGATGATGGCGTCGGCCAGCTTGCGGTTGAAGGAATCCTTGCGCAGGCTGCCGACGATGATAGCAACGTTATATTGACTCATAGAAATCCCCGATGATGGTTAAAAAAAAGCCCTGAGGTGCGATGCACGTCAGGGCTATCTTGCCACACAATCATCGGTTTCGCGCTGCCTAGCGTGCGAAACCAGGCACCTGAAAAAATGCTCAGGGCTAGGCGCCTTGCCGAAGACAGTACGAATGTACGGCAAGGCAAGGCAACAACGCCATGGGCGTTTTGGCAGGTGCGCTAACGTGCCAGGCCCCGGTACTCGCGGTAGTAGCGTCCGCCCAGGTTCGTCAATACCTCGTAGCCGATGGTATTGGCCATGGCCGCCACGGCATCGACCGGGTGTTCGGCGCAGATCAGGTCGACCAGGCTGCCCGGCGCGACGCGTTCCTCGGCGATGGCGCTGACGTCCAGGGTGATGGAATCCATCGAGATGGCGCCGATCTGCGGCACTTTCACGCCATCGACAATGGCCAGGCCCTGGTTGCTCATGCTGCGCAGCCAGCCATCGGCGTAGCCGACGGAAACCGTGGCCACCTGGCGCGGCTCGCTGGCCGTGTAGCGGCGGCTGTAGCCCACGTGGTCGCCGGCGGCAATCGTGCGTGTCTGCAACACCTTGCCTTGCAGCCGCACCACGGAGCGCAGCGGATTCGGTTCGCCGCCCTGCGGTCCGATGCCGTACAGGGCCGCGCCGGGGCGCACCAGGTCGAAGTGGTAATCGGGCGACAAGAAGATGCCCGAGGAATTGGCCAGGCTGGCGCGGTACTGCGGCAAACGGGCGCGAATGGCGATGAAACGGGCCAGTTGCTCGCCATTCATCGGGTTGGCGCGCTCGTCGGCGCAAGCCAGGTGGCTCATGACATAGCGCACATTGATGCCGTCGAGAAAGTGCGGGTCCAGCAGCCAGCCGTCGATTTCCTGCGGCGACAAGCCCATGCGCGACATGCCCGTGTCCACCTGCACGATGGCGTCCAGGGTGGTGCCCAGCGCTGCTGCGTGCCGGCGCCAGCCCGCCACCTGCGGCTCGCTGTTGAGCACGGGCGTCAGACCATGGGCCGTGAATTCGCCTTCCGTGTCGACGGGCGGGCCGTGCAGCACGAAGATGGCCGCGTCCGGCGCCACGTGCGGGCGCAGGCTGATGCCCTCTTCCAGGTGGGCCACGAAGAAATGGCGGCACCCTTCTTCATACAGGGCCGCGCCCACTTGCGCGGCGCCCAGGCCATACGCATCGGATTTCACGACGGCCGAGCAGGCGGCCGGGTGCGCCTTGTCGCGCAGCAAGCGGTAGTTGGCGCGCACGGCATCGAGGTCCACCGTCAGGATGGCGCCGCTACGTTCCTTTGGAGGCATGCTTCCCGCCATCTCAGGCTCCCGCGTATTGCAACTTGCCGCCGCGCTGCGCGCCGCTGTAGCGGCTGACGGACAGGTCGTCGGCCAGAATGGCCGGCTTTTTCGACGACATCAGGTCGGCCAGCAATTGCGCCGAACCGCAGGACATGGTCCAGCCCAGGGTACCGTGGCCCGTGTTCAGGAACAGGTTGCGCAGCGGCGTGCGGCCGACGATGGGCGTGCCGTCCGGCGTCATCGGGCGCAAGCCCGTCCAGAACGTCGCCTCGGCCGTGTTGCCGCCGCCGGGGAACAGGTCGTTGACGACCATTTCCAGGGTTTCGCGGCGGCGCGGGTTCAGGTTCAGGTTGTAGCCGGCGATTTCCGCCATGCCGCCCACGCGGATGCGGTCGTCGAAACGCGTCACGGCAATTTTATAGGTTTCATCGAGGATGGTCGACACGGGCGCCTTGGCCGCGTTGACGATGGGCACGGTGATCGAATAGCCCTTCAATGGATACACGGGAATGTCGAGCAGCGGTTTCATGAAGCCCGTCGAGTAGGAACCGAGCGCCACGACATAGGAATCGGCCTTGACGATTTCCGCGCCGCATTGCACGCCGGCGATTTCATCGCCCTGCGTCAGCAATGCATCGATGGAGACGCCATAGCGGAACTTCACGCCCAGCGCCTCGGCCATTTCCGACAGGCGCGTGGTAAACAGCTGGCAATCGCCCGTTTCATCGTTGGGCAGGCGCAGGCCGCCGAACAGCTTGTCCTCGACGGCTTCGAGGGCCGGCTCGGCGCGCGACAACTCGTTGCGCTGCAGCACTTCGTACGGCACGCCCGCGTCTTTCAACACTTCGATATCCTTGGCGGCGTCGTTGTATTGCTTTTCCGTGCGGAACAATTGCATCGTGCCTTGCTGGCGGCCTTCATACGTGATGCCGGCCTCGGCGCGCAGCACCTTGAAGCAGTCGCGGCTGTACTCGGCCAGGCGCACCATGCGTTCCTTGTTCACGGCATACGCTTCCGGTGTGCAATTACGCAACATCTGCCACATCCATTTCAGCTGGGCGGCGCTGCCGTCGAGCGAGATGGCCAGCGGCGCGTGGCGCTGCATCATCCATTTCACGGCTTTCAGGGGAATGCCGGGCGCAGCCCATGGCGAAGCGTAGCCGGGCGAGATTTGCCCCGCATTCGCAAAGCTGGTTTCCAGTGCGGGGCCCGGCTGGCGGTCGATGACGGTCACTTCATGTCCTGCCTTGGCCAGATAGTAAGCACTGGTGACGCCGATGACGCCGCTACCCAGAATCACGATACGCATAGTTTCCTCATTATATTTTTTTAGGCTGACGCCAGATTAACCGCTATCATATTGGGAAAGAGCCAGTATTTGTTCACGTATAAATCGAGATATTCAGCAATAAATCATGAGAATCCTTAAAGAATCGGCACGTGGCCTCGACAAGCTGGACCGCCACATCCTGCGCATCCTGCAGCAGGATGGCCGCATCTCGATGAAAGACCTCGGCGAACAGGTGGGGCTGTCCATCACGCCCTGCATCGAGCGGGTCAAGCGCATGGAACGCGACGGTGTCATCACGGGCTACCACGCCAAGGTGAACCCGGCCGCGCTGGGCGCGAAGCTGCTCGTCTTTGTAGAGATTACTCTCAATCAAAAGTCAGCGTCCGCCTTCGAGCAATTCCGCCGCGAAGTGCTGCAGATTCCCGAAGTGCAGGAATGCCACCTGGTGTCGGGCGACTTCGATTACCTGATCAAGGCGCGCATCCATGAAATGGCCGAATACCGCAAGCTGCTGGGCGACATGCTGCTGCAGCTGCCGGGCGCCGCGCAATCGAAAAGCTATGTGGTGATGGAAGAAATCAAGGAAACCCTGGCACTGTCGACCGACGTGCTGCAGAACCGGTAAAAGTACCGTCAGCCGGCACCGCCGGCATCATTTTTTGCTCCTTTGTATAATTTTGTAGCACATTCGCGGCGACGCAAGCACACTCCCGGCATGACATCACGCCCGTCCCCTCTGAGATTGGAAGCAGTGATGCACACCGGGAGTCCCTATGAACACATTGATCAAACTGGCAGCTTCCTGCCTCGCGGGCCTGGCCGTGGCCATGTGCACCGCCAGTGAATACAAGGTCAACCGCGCGCCCGACAACGGCGCCATCTATCAAAACATCAAGGTCGGCAAGACCACCCGCCTCGACCTCGACGCGGCCCTGGGCAACGCCACCGTCGTCAGCTTCGATCCCGGCTATGAAGTCTGGGTCTACAAGAACCAGCTGCAAGCGCCCAAGGTGACGCGGCTGATCCCCCTGCTGGGCGAAAAAGGCACGCGCGAAGTGGCCGTCATGTTCGACCAGGCGGGTGTCGTGAAGAAATTCCGCATTCACGAGCCGCGCAAGTAGGCGCACAGCGAACGGGCGCCGCCTGCCACGCTGGCTGGCTATACTGGCTGCTGGCTCCCGCCGCCCACCGCTCACCTACCCAGCAAGGAGTTCCCATGCGCCTGCCCCTGATCGCTCCGCAAGACCTGACGCCCGAACAGCAGCCGCTGTACGACGATATGCGCAAAGGCATCACCAGCAATTTCAACGATTTCATCGCCGTGCGCGAAGACGGCGCCCTGATGGGGCCATGGAATCCGTGGCTGCACGAACCGGCCATCGGCAAGGCCATCTGGGAGCTGACCCTGGCCATGACGGCCAACGCCACGCTGCCCGATAACGTGCGCCAGATTGCCATCCTGGTGGTCGGCGCGCGCTACAACGCTGCCTATGAAATCTATGCCCACATCGCTGTCGCAGAGCGCGAAGGCATGTCGGCCGAGCGCCTGGCCACGCTGGTGGCCGACGTCAAGCCCGTCGACCTGGACCAGCATGAGAGCATCGCCTACGACCTGGCCTACGCGCTCAGCGGCGGCGGCACGCTGCCGGAGCCGCTGTACCGCCTGGCGCTGGCCACCTTTGGCCAGCACGGCACCAACGAACTGATCTACCTGGTGGGCCTGTACGCGCTGGTCTCGACCACCTTGAACGGCTTCAACGTGCCGGTGCCGGAACGCGACTGAAGGGCCTGCCCCCTCACTTGCCCCCTGCGATGGGGAACGCCGGCGGATGCGCTCTTGCTCTACACTGGCGTTTTATCCTCTGCAACCTCCATGCAACTACCTGCAAACCTCGCCCACATCTCTGTCGAACAAGACTGGCAACACACGACTGCGTATCCACCGCTCGGCTTCACCCCGTTCGCCGAAGGGGCGCTGGGCAATGGCGATACGTTCGGCCTGTACTGGCCCATCGGCCGCGAAGCGTACGAACCGATCGTCGTCGAAACGTGGCACGACGAGTGGCGATTGCAGCCGCACTTTTCCAGCCTGGCGGCGTTCCTGCAAGCCTACGCCACGGCGGAAGACGAGTACGTCGCCACACCATCGCTGGCCGACGACCCCGCTTCCCCGCGCGCCGCGTTCCTGGAGGCCAAGGAATTGATTGCGCAGCGCAATCCCGCAGCGGCCGTCGCGCTGCTGGAAGCGGCGCTGGCCATCGTTCCCGAATATACGGACGCGCTGGTGCTGCTGCATGGCCAGTACGTGCGCGCGGGAAGAATCGAAGAGGCCGTCAAGGTGGCCATCCAGGCCATCATATCGCCACCATCGTTTGGCGGCCCGCCATTGAAGGCTTTGCAATGGCTGCGCACGCAGCCGGTGCCGGATGGGGAACCAGACCCCATCTGGCGCGCCTGCGGGCAATTGTCGTTCAATTTCGGCGGCAGCAAGGACAATGTCGATTACCCCGTGCTGCTGGCCGCCATCGACACCTATCTGGAGCAAGGCAACTACCTTTCCGCCTCGACCCTGATGCAGACGTATGCCGAACTGATGAGCGCGGAAACCGTCTCGTTCCAGGAACGCTACGAATTTGACCAGACCGCCTTCATCGCGCGGCAAATCGCCGTCAGCGCGCAGCTGCCCAACGGCAGCCGGGACCCAGCGATGATGCTATTCAAAGGTCAGTGACTGGAAGAATCGCTGTCGGGATGCGAGCGACTGCGCGTCATGCTCCTTGTCGGCAATGATGCTCAACATATACGTTCCACCAGGCACACGGAACCACAGTCCATGCATGATCTTTGCGCCATTGCTTTCAGGTAAAGTCCCCTGCGTGATGACGGCATCGGCGCCCTTGAACCTGGTGACATTGGCATTCGGCTTGAAATATGCCTCGTCAAACGTTGCGCCCATGCTCGAACCTGGACCGGACCGTTCAAACACAGCCATGAACGTGGAGCCATGATGATCGGTTCCACGCAGCATGAACGCCGCTTGCCCGCCACTGCCCTTCGTCATATCGGAAAAAGGGCCGGGCATGTCCACTGAAAAACCGCCATCTGCCGAGCGTGCCCGGGTCCAGCCCTGCGCATCGAACGGCGCAGCGATAGGCAGCTGTTTTTTATCCGTATATTCCTTGCGCACCACGGCAATGGCAGGCATGGCCGGGGCGACGGCTTGCACGAAGAAAAAGCGGCGTCCCCCGCCTGCTGTCAGTTTTGTGCCATAAAAGCGCATGCGCTTGCCGACGAGCTGACTGGCGGCGGCCTTACCCCGCACGGGTATTGCGCTTTCGCTTTCTGAAAAACACGCATCGGCGATCAGCATGGCACTGAAGAAACGGGGCGAACGCTCAAGCTCGTATTCAACCTTGGCATTGTCAATGCTGACATGAAGGCGCTCAGGGTCCGAATGCATGCGCACGACATCGACGACATCGCCATCGATCACCCAGTCCGCCCTGTCTGCCGCGTCTTGCGCGGACCGGACGATGGCGGTGCAGTCCTTGCCGGTCTGGGCAAGCGCCGTGTTTGAGAACAGGAAGAAGGCCAGTGCAGTGATGGGAAATAGGTTTTTCAAGCGCGTCTCTTTCGGCTGGGTGATGTCAATATATAAAATCCGCGTGAATATTATCCCAGCACAACTAGAAATGCACTTCATTAATTAACAACAAGAAGGGCCGTGTCCGGACTCAGGCCACGCCATCGGCCAAGCGCTACCGGAACAGCTTGCGATACGCCGACGGCGACGTCTGCAAGCTGGCCCGGAAATGCTGGCGCAGCGACAGGGCCGTGCCGAAGCCGGCTTCTTGCGCCACGACATCGATCGAGGCCGCGCTTTTTTCCAGCAAGCTTTGCGCATGCGCCAGACGCTGGTTCAATAGCCACTGTTTGAACGACGTGCCCGTCGCCTGGCGGAAGTGGCGCGTGAAATTGCGCCGGCTCATGGCGGCCCGCTCGGCCAGCGCGTCGATGCTGTGCGCCTGGCCCAGGCTGGCCGTCACGCAGGCGAGCACCTCGGCAAAGCGTCCTTCGCTGCCGGACACGGGCAGCGGGCGCTCGATGAATTGCGCCTGCCCGCCCTGGCGGTGCGGCGCCACCAGCAGCCGGCGCGCCACCCGGTTGGCCACCTCCGCGCCCGCCAGCTGGCGCAGCAGATACAGGCAGCAATCGAGGCCGGCCGCCACGCCGGCCGACGTCAGCACGGCGCCATCGTCCACGTACAGCACTTCCCGGTCTACCCTGACCCTGGGATAGCGGGCCGCCAGCCGGTCCGCCATGCCCCAGTGCGTGGCGGCGCTCTTGCCATCCAACAAGCCTGCCTGCGCCAGGGGGAACGCGCCCAGGCACAGGCCCACCATGCGCGCGCCGCGCCCGCTGGCCGCCTGCAAGGCCGCGACCAGGGATGGCGCCGCTTCGCGGCAATCGTCGTGCCAGGCCGGCATGATGACGATATCGGCGCCGTCCAATCCTTCCAGTCCGAACTCGGGCGTGATGCCGAAGCCGGCCGCCGTGCGCAAGGGCACGGGATCGGCGGCGCACACGCGCACGTGGAAAGGAGGCAGATCGGCCTCGTCCGTCTGGGCGCCAAACACGAGGCAAGGCACGGACAAGTGGAATGGCGTCATGCCGTCGAAGGCGATCACGGCCACGCTCAAGGGGGAAGAAGCTGGAAAAGTAGGCATGGCCCGATTTTATCGCAGATAGGCCTTCGGGCCACTTTTTGTTTATGCCGTGCGGCTTGAAAATGACTGTATCGGGGAAGTCCTTCCTCTTTCAACCATTCAGGAGTCACGCATGTCCAACACTACCGCACCGCGCCGCGCCCTGCTCGTCATCGACGTGCAAAACGAATACTTCACGGGCGACATGCCCATCGAATATCCGTCCATCGAGATTTCCCTGCCGAACATCGTCACCGCCATGGCCGCCGCCCGCGCCGCCGGCGTGCCCGTCATCGTCGTCCAGCACGATGCGCCGGAAGCTTCTCCCATCTTTGCAAAAGGCAGCGACGGCTGGCAGCTGCATCCGCAAGTGGCAGCGTTTTCCGCCGATCACCGCCTCAACAAGAGCATGGGCAGCGCGTTTGCGGGCACGGACTTGCGCGCCTGGCTGGAGAGCCACGGCATCGACACCCTGACGGTAATCGGCTACATGACGCACAACTGCGACGCGGCCACCATCTACCAGGCCGCGCACGACGGCTTGCAAGTCGAGTTCCTGCAGGACGCCACCGGCACCCTCCCCTACGCCAATGCGGGCGGCACGGCCAGCGCCGAGGAAATCCACCGCGTCTTCAGCACGGTGTTCCACTCGAATTTCGCCGCCGTCGTCAGCACGCAGGACTGGCTCGATGCCGTGCGCGCAGGCAAGCCGCTGGAAAAAGACAATATTTATCTGTCGAACCAGCGCGCACGCAAGGCGCAGGCGAACTGACGCCGACGGGAATGGACGGGTATCATGCGTCCATTCCCAACTTGATGATGAACGATGCGAAAAATAACTGTGCTGGGCTTGACGACTGCTGGTGTTTTCCTGCTGGCCACCGCTGCCCTGATGCTGGCGGGCCTGAACGACAAGCTGGCCCCGGCCGACGTGATCGTCGTGCCCGGCAACACGATCCTGCCCGACGGCACGCCCAGCCCCCGCCTGCAGGCGCGGCTCGACGCGGCGCTCACACAGTTCCAGGAACGCAGGGCGCCGCGCATCCTCGTCAGCGGGGCGACGGGAAAGGAAGGGTTCGACGAGGCCGCGGCTATGGCCCGCTACCTGCTCAAGCGCGGCGTGCCGGCCGGCGCCATCATTGAGGATAATCAAGGCTGGACGACGGACGCCACGGCCCGCAACGCTGCGGCCCTGATGCGCCAACACGGCTGGCACACGGCCATGGTGGCCACGCAATACTTTCACGTGCCCCGCTTCCGGCTGGCGCTGGAGCGCAGCGGCATCACCGTCAGCGGCCACGTGCACGCGCCCTATTTCGAGCTGCGCGACCTGTATTCCGTGCCGCGCGAAACGGTGGGCTATGCCGTGTATTTCATGCGCCATTGATCCTGGCTTATTCCCTGACTCACTCGCTCCAGTCGCGCGAGCGCTCCACCGCGCGCTGCCATTTATGCAAGCGCGTCAGCCGTTCGTCGGCCGCCATCTTCGGCTCGAATCGGCGTCCCACCTGCCATTGGGCGGCGATTTCTTCCTGCGATGCCCAGAAGCCCACGGCCAGACCCGCCAGGTAGGCGGCGCCCAGGGCCGTCGTTTCCGTCACCACGGGGCGCACCACGGGGACATTGAGTATGTCTGCCTGGAACTGCATCAGCATGTCGTTGCGGGCCGCGCCGCCATCCACGCGCAACTCGGATAGCGCAATGCCCGCGTCGTCCTGCATGGCGGACAACACATCGACGTTCTGGTAGGCCACGCCCTCCAATGCGGCGCGCGCGATGTGGGCCTTGCCCGTGCCGCGCGTGATGCCGATCAGGGTGCCCCGTGCATACGGGTCCCAGTACGGTGCGCCGAGCCCCGCGAAGGCGGGCACGAAGACGAGGCCGCCCGAATCGGGCACGCTGGTGGCCAGCGCTTCCACTTCGGACGAGTCGCGGATGATGCCGATGCCGTCGCGCATCCATTGCACGGCCGCGCCCGCGATAAAGGCGCTGCCTTCGAGCAAGTAATCAGTCTTGTCGCTGCCGACGCCCAGGCTCCAGCCCACCGTCGTCAGCAGCCGGTTTTTCGATGGCAGCGGGCGCTTGCCCACGTTCATCAGCATGAAGCAGCCCGTGCCGTAGGTATTCTTCGCCATGCCAGGTTTCAAACAGGCCTGGCCGAACGTGGCGGCCTGCTGGTCGCCCGCGATGCCGGCGATCGGCACGGACACGCCCAACAGCGCCGCGTGCGTATGCGCGGCCACGCCGCTCGAGGGCACGACGTCGGGCAGCAGGGAGGCGGGAATGTCCAGCAGCGCCAGCAGGTCCGTGTCCCACTGCAAAGTATGAATGTTGAACAGCATGGTGCGCGCCGCGTTGCTCGTGTCCGTCAAGTGGGCGCCGCTCATCTTGTAGATCAGCCAGCTGTCGACGGTGCCGAAAGCCAGCTCGCCCCGTTCGGCGCGGGCGCGGGCGCCGGGAACGTTGTCAAGCAGCCATTTCAATTTAGTTGCGGAAAAATAGGCGTCCAGCACGAGGCCCGTTTTTTGCTGGATCACGTCCGCCTTGCCCTGCTCCACCAGCAGCTCGCAGAACGCGGCATTGCGGCGGTCTTGCCAGACGATGGCGTTGGCGACGGGTTCGCCCGTGGCGCGGTCCCACAGCACCGTCGTTTCGCGCTGGTTGGTCACGCCGATGGCGGCCACGTCGCTTGCCGCCACGCCGCTGTCGCGCAGCACCTGCTGCAGCACGCCCTCTTGCGAGGCCCAGATGTCGCCCGCGTCATGCTCGACCCAGCCGGGCTGGGGGAAAATCTGGCGAAATTCGCGCTGCGCGCTGGCGTGCGGCCGGCCCGCATGGTCGAACAGGATGGCGCGCGAACTGGTGGTGCCCTGGTCTAAAGCAAGTATGTATTTGGTCATGGTCGCTACTACGGCTATACAGTGAAAAAAGGGCACGGACATGCGCCCGTGCCCCGGGAAAGCGGCGGCAGAAGTCTACACGACTACCTTACCTTGCCCTCTTTCCAAGCCTGCAATAATTTATCGTAGGCAATTGTTTCACCCTTCGGCTTTTCATTCGCCAGCTTTTTCCATGGCGCGTGCTGGTCCGACAGATACTGGTTCGGATCGACCTTGGGATTGAGCTTGGGCGCGCACGCCTTCATGCCGGCCCGCTGCAGGCGCGCCATGACCTGGTCCATTTCCTCGGCCAGGTTATCCATGGCGGCCTGCGGCGTTTTTTCCGCCGTAATGGCCGTGGCCACGTTCTTCCACCACAACTGCGCCAGCTTCGGATAGTCGGGTACGTTGTTGCCGGTCGGCGTCCACGCCACGCGGGCGGGGCTGCGGTAGAACTCGATCAAGCCGCCGTACTCGTTCGCGTGCTTCGTAAAATAATCGTGGCGGATGTCGGAATCGCGGATAAAGGTCAGGCCGACGATGGATTTCTTCAGCGACACAGTTTTCGACGTGACGAATTGCGCGTACAGCCAGGCGGCGGCCTTGCGGTCATCGGGCGTGGACTTGAACAGGAACCAGGAACCGACGTCCTGATAGCCGTTCTGCATGCCCTCTTTCCAGTACGGGCCGTGCGGCGACGGCGCCATGCGCCATTTCGGCGTGCCGTCCTTGTTGACGACCGGCAAGCCCGGTTTCGTCATGCCGGCCGTAAATGCCGTGTACCAGAAGATTTGCTGGGCGATCTCGCCCTGGGCCGGCACGGGGCCCGATTCCGAGAAATTCATGCCGTTTGCCTGCGGCGGCGCGTATTTCTTCATCCAGTCGATATATTTCGTCAGCGCAAACACGGCCGCCGGCGAATTGGTGGCGCCGCCGCGCGACATCGACGCGCCCACGGGCGTGCACTTGTCGGCCGCCACCTTGATGCCCCACTCGTCGACCGGCATGCCGTTCGGAATGCCCTTGTCGGCCGCCCCAGCCATCGACAGCCACGCATCGGTGAAGCGCCAGCCCAGGGACGGATCTTTCTTGCCGTAATCCATGTGGCCATAGACTTTCTTGCCGT
The DNA here is from genome assembly GCF_001758725.1 of Janthinobacterium sp. HH106. Taxonomy (NCBI): domain Bacteria; kingdom Pseudomonadati; phylum Pseudomonadota; class Betaproteobacteria; order Burkholderiales; family Oxalobacteraceae; genus Janthinobacterium; species Janthinobacterium sp. HH106. Next base: position 29,078 of record NZ_LRIC01000045.1, read on the forward strand.
CCAGTTCCTTCACGTCATTGGTGAAGAAATCGGCGATGTCTTCATAGGCGGACCAGTTCTGCGGCACGCCCAGTTCGTAGCCATACTTGGCCTTGAACTTGGCCTGCAAATCCTTGCGCGCGAACCAGTCGGCGCGGAACCAGTACAGGTTGGCGAATTGCTGGTCGGGCAGCTGGTACACCTTGCCGTCCGGCGCCGTGGTAAAGCTGATGCCGATGAAATCTTTCAGGTCCAGGCCCGGATTCGTGAATTCCTTGCCCTTGGCGGCCATGTAGTCGGACAGCGGTTCCACGGCGCCATAGCGGTAATGCGTGCCGATCAGGTCGGAATCGGAAATCCAGCCGTCATAGATGCTCTTGCCCGACTGCATCGACGTTTGCAGCTTTTCCACCACGTCGCCTTCCTGGATGATGTCGTGGCGCACCTTGATGCCCGTGATTTCCTCGAAGGCCTTGGCCAGGGTCTTCGATTCGTAGACGTGGGTGTCGATGGTTTCCGAGACCACGGAAATTTCCTTGATGCCCTTGGCTTTGAGCTTGGCCGCCGCATCGATGAACCATTTCATTTCAGCAAGCTGTTGCTGCTTGCTCAGGCTGGATGGCTGGAATTCCTTGTCGATCCAGGTTTGCGCCTGCTTGGCGTCGGCCAGGGCCGCGTTCGACACGAGCATGGCCGCAGCCGCGAAGACCGTGAACTTCAATTTCATCGTGAATCTCCTTTTATTTTATTGCCGGCCGCCTGCTGACGGTCCGGCCTCCATCAACACCGGCAAGCCGGTCATCCCCAACGCATTACCACTAATAAAATGACAAAACTGATGGCGGCGCCTATCGCCTGCTGCATTTCCGTGAACCCCGCCCAGGCCAGATTCACGTAGGCCGCCGTGAGCAAGCCGATGAACAGGCGGTCGCCGCGCGTCGTCGGCATGGGCAAAAAGCCCTTGCGTTCGATGCTGGGCGAGCGGATTTGCCACACCGTCATGCCAGCCAGCATCAAGCCGATGCAGATAAAGAAGATGGCCACTTCCGGCGTCCACGCCATCCAGCCGAACAGGCTGGCTGTGCTATCGGTATTATTTTCCATATCACACCCTCCCCATCGCGAAACCCTTGGCAATGTAATGCCGCACGAACCAGATCACCAGCGCGCCGGGCACGATGGTCAGCACGCCGGCCGCCGCCAGCACGCCCCAGTCCATGCCGGCCGCCGACACCGTGCGAGTCATGGTGGCGGCAATGGGCTTGGCATTGACGGAGGTCAAGGTGCGCGCCAACAGCAGTTCCACCCAGCTGAACATGAAGCAGAAGAACGCCGTCACGCCCACGCCCGACTTGATCATCGGCAAGAAGATGCGGATGAAGAAACGGGGAAAGCTGTAGCCGTCGATATACGCCGTTTCGTCGATTTCCTTCGGCACGCCGGACATGAAACCTTCCAAAATCCACACGGCCAGCGGCACGTTGAACACCATGTGCGCCAGCGCCACGGCCAGATGCGTATCCATCAGGCCCACCGTCGAGTACAGCTGGAAGAAGGGCACGAGGAAGACGGCGGGCGGCGTCATGCGGTTGGTCAAGAGCCAGAAGAACAAATGCTTGTCGCCGACAAAGTTATAGCGGGAAAAAGCGTAGGCTGCCGGCAAGGCGACGGTGACGGACATGACCATATTCAAGGCCACGTAAATCATGGAATTGATGTAGCCGCTGTACCAGGAACGGTCGGTAAAAATCGTGTGGTAGTTGGCGAACGTCCATTGCTGCGGCCACAGGCTCAGCACGCCCACGATTTCCTCGTTGGTCTTGAGCGACATATTGAGCATCCAGTAGATGGGCAACAGCGAGCCCAGCAAAAAGACGATCAGGATGGTGCTGCTCATTTTCTTGTGCATCATTTCTGGTCTCCCGTGCCGACTCTCTGCATCCACGTGTACAGCACAAAGCAGAACAGCAGGATGATGAGGAAATAGATCAGTGAGAAGGCCGAGGCCGGCCCCAGGTCGAACTGGCCCACGGCCTTTTGCGTCAGGTATTGCGACAGGAACGTGGTGGCATTGCCCGGTCCGCCGCCCGTCAGCACGAACGGTTCCGTGTAGATCATGAAACTGTCCATGAAGCGCAGCAAGACGGCGATCATCAGCACATTGCGCAATTTCGGCAGCTGGATGTAGCGGAACACGGCCAGGCGCGAGGCGCCGTCGATGCGTGCCGCCTGGTAATACGCGTCAGGAATGGCGCGCAAACCCGCATAGCACAGCAGCACGACCAATGGCGTCCAGTGCCAGATATCCATCACCATCACCGTCAGCCAGGCGTCGAGCGAATTGCCGTTGTAGTTGTAGTCGAATCCCAGCTGATTCAGGGTATAGCCCATCAGGCCGATGTCGCCGCGGCCGAAGATTTGCCAGATGGTGCCCACCACGTTCCAGGGAATGAGCAAGGGCAGCGCGATCAGCACCAGCGCCAGCGATGCCTTCCAGCCATCGGCCGGCATGCACAGGGCAATCAAGATGCCGAGCGGAATCTGGATGGCCAGCACGGAGCCGGAAAACAGCAGCTGGCGCAGCAAGGCGCTGTGCAGGTCGCCGTCGAGCATGACCATGCGGAACCACTCGGTGCCCACGAAGACCTTTTGCGTGGGACTCAGAATATCCTGCACGGAATAATTGACCACCGTCATCAATGGCAGGATGGCGGAAAAGGCCACGCACAGCAGCACGGGCAGGATCAGCAGCCAGGCGCGGCGGTTGTTATCGGTTTTACCGTTATGTATCATCAGGCCACCCGCTTATCGTTGACATAGAAAAGGGTGCGTTGCGGCGGAAAATGCAGCCGCACAGCATCACCGGCGACGGCATCGATGGCGCGCAGCTTGGCCGCCACCGTCGCGCCGCCCAGCTGGAATTCCGCCAGGTAATGCGTACCCATGTTGCGCACGGCCGTCACCGTGGCGTGCAGGCAATGATCGCTACCCGCACCGCCCTCACCCGCCTTCAGGCATGCGACGAATTCCGGCCGCACGCCCAGCGTGATTTTCCCCTGCGCGCCAGCCAGGGCCGCGCGGGCGGAGGCGGACACGGCCAGCGCCTGCCCCGCCACGCGCACGCCGCCATCGTCCAGGGTGCAATCGAGCAAGTTCATGCCCGGGTTGCCGATGAAATAGCCGACGAACGTGTGCTCCGGTTCCTCGAACAGCGCCTGCGCGCTGCCCGTCTGCACCACTTCGCCCTGCGTCATGACGACCACCTGGTCGGCAAAGGTCAAAGCTTCCACCTGGTCGTGTGTGACGTAGATCAACGACAATTTGAGTTCGTGATGAATTTCCTTGAGTTTCCTGCGCAGCAGCCATTTCAAATGCGGATCGATCACCGTCAGCGGTTCGTCGAACAGCACGGCCGCCACGTCGGGACGCACGAGGCCCCGTCCCAGCGAAATCTTTTGCTTGGCGTCCACGGACAAGCCGCTGGCGCGCAGTTTCAAGTCGCCCGTCAGCTCCAGCATCTGCGCCACCTGCTGCACGCGCTTTTTCACCTCGCTCTCTTTCCAGCCGCGATTACGCAGCGGGAACGCCAGGTTGTCGTGCACGGTCATGGTGTCGTAGATGACGGGAAACTGGAACACTTGCGCGATATTGCGTGCTTCCGTGGGCAGCTGCGTGACGTCCTTGCCGTCGAACAGCACCTTGCCATGCGACGGTTTCACGAGGCCGGAGATGATATTGAGCAAGGTCGTCTTGCCGCAGCCGGACGGCCCCAGCAAGGCATAGGCGCCGCCGTCATGCCACTCCATGCTCATGGGCCGCAGCGCATAGTCGGCGGGTGCCGCCGGATTCGGTTTGTAGGCGTGGGCCAGGTCCACCAGTTCGATGCGCGCCATGTCACACCCCTCCCTGCACAGGAGCGAACAATAGCCCGCCATCGTCGGCGAAGATCAGCAAGGCATGCGGCTGGCAATACACGGTGCAGGCGCTGCCGATCTCCAGGTTGTGCACGCCGCCGAGCTGGGCCACCAGCGCCAGCTCGCCGCGGCGCGCATGCACATAGGTTTCCGAGCCGCTGATTTCCGCCAAGTCCACCGTAGCTGCGATGGCCACATCGCCTTCGGACTGGGGAGACAGATGCAGGCTGTGCGCGCGCACGCCGAGGATCACGTCGCGCCGCTCGCCGAGGCGGGCGCGCTGTGCGCCGCTCAGGTGGATGGCCAGGCCGTCGGCCGCCTGCGCCACGCCATCGGCGCTCACGCGGGCGGAAATCAGGTTGATCGGCGGGTCGCTGAAGGTACGCGCCACATCGATGGAATTGGGGGCGTTGAAGACGTCCAGGGTCGGTCCCTGCTGCAGCAGCCGTCCCTCGTGCAGCACGGCCACGTGGCCGCCCAGTTGCAGCGCTTCCAGCGGTTCCGTGGTGGCATACACGACCGTCGTGCTGCCGCTGGAAAACAGTTCCGTCAATTCGCGGCGCAATTCCTCGCGCAGTTTGTAGTCGAGGTTGACCAGGGGCTCGTCGAGCAGCAGCAACGATGCGTCCTTGATCAGCGCGCGCCCCAGCGCCGTGCGTTGCTGCTGCCCGCCCGACAATTCTCCGGGCGTGCGCTGCAGGTAGGGCGTGATGTGCAGGCGCTCGGCCAGCGCCAGCACTTTCGCGCGGATCTGCTCTTCGGGCACCTTGCGCAAACGCAAGGGCGAAGCGATATTGTCGTAGACGGTGAAGGCCGGATAGTTGATGAATTGCTGGTACACCATGGCCAGGTTACGTTTGCTGACGGGCACGCCCGTCACGTCGACGCCGTCGGCCGTGACGGTGCCCCCGCTGGGCTTGTCCAGCCCCGCCATCACGCGCATCAGGGTCGTCTTGCCGGCACGCGTGGTGCCCAGCAAGACGTTGATGGCGCCCGGCACCAATGCCAGCGACATCGGATATAAAAAATCGTCAGCCCCCTGCTTCCTGCTGATCTTGTCCAGTACCAGTTGCACGCGCTTCTCCTCCAGTGATGGTTTCTTATTCTTCGCCGCGCCCTCTGCGGGGTGCGGTCGCCAACGTGTGCTGCCTACGACGACAACGGGTGCTGCAACAGCCAGGCGTCGAGCGTGTCCGCCGTTTCGCGCGGCAGGTGCAGGCCCAGCTTGGAGCGCCGCCACAGCATGTCGGCCGCGCTGACGGCCCATTCGTGGCGCCGCAAATAGTCCACTTCCGCCGCGTACAGGCCGGCGGCGACTTCCTCGCCCATGGCCGCCACATCCGTCCGCCCGGCGAGCAGCACGTGGATGCGCGTGCCGTAGGCGCGTGCATAGCGCGCCACCAGCGCCGCCGGAAGCCACGCATAGTCGCGCTGCAAGCCTTGCACGAACTGGCCGAACTCGCGCACGGACCGGTTCTGCGGCGTACTGCCGAACACATCGCCGCCGGGCAGGCAGGCGTTGGCCGTCCAGGCCGGCCGCGCACTGCCCGGCACCGGCGCCAACAACGGCGCGAGCACATCGAGCGCTTCCTCGGCCAGCTTGCGGAACGTGGTGATCTTGCCGCCGAAAATACTGAGCAGCGGCGCGCCTTCCCGGTCCAGCTCGAAGCGGTAATCGCGCGTGACGGCCTTGGCATCGGCCGCCGCGTCTTCCACCAGCGGGCGCACGCCGGCATACGTCCACACCACGTCGGCCGGCACAATGGGCTTGCTGAAATAGTAACTGGAAAGCTCGCACAAGTAACGAATTTCCTCGTCGTCGATTTCCACCTTGCCGCTGTCGCCGTGGTAGTCGAGATCGGTGGTGCCGATCAGGGTGAAATCGTGCTCATACGGAATGGCAAACACGATGCGCCCGTCCGGATGCTGGAAGATGTAGGCGTGATCGTGCTCGAACAGGCGCTTGACGACGATGTGGCTGCCCTTGATCAGGCGCAAATGCCGGCCCTGTCCGCCGGGCGCCGCCTGCTGCAGAAATTCGGCCGTCCACGGCCCGGCCGCATTGACGACGCTGCGCGCACGCACGGACAGCTCACGTCCGTCGCCTTGCAGCAGGGTCGCCAGCCAGCAAGCGTCCGCACCCGCGCCGTCGCGCCGCAAGGCCGTGCAGCGCGTCTGCGTGAGGATGGTCGCGCCCTTGTCCGCCGCGTCGATGGCGTTCAGGACCACCAGGCGCGCATCGTCGACCCAGCCGTCGGAATACACGAAGCCCCGCTTGAATTCGGGTTTTAACGGTTTGCCGGCCGCGTGGCGCGTCAGGTCGATGCCCTGCGAGCCAGGCAGGATTTCCCGCTTGGCCAGCATGTCGTACAGAAACAGGCCGGCGCGTATCAGCCAGGCGGGGCGCTGGCCCTGGGCGTGCGGCATGACGAAGCGCAAGGGCCACATGATGTGCGGCGCCGAGCGCAGCAGCACTTCGCGCTCGATCAGCGCCTTGCGCACGAGGCCGAATTCATAGTATTCGAGGTAGCGCAGGCCGCCGTGTATCAGCTTGGTGGAGGCCGACGAGGTGTGGGCAGCGAGGTCATCCTTTTCGCACAGCACCACGGACAAGCCCCGTCCGGCCGCGTCGCGCGCGATGCCGGCGCCATTGATGCCGCCGCCCACCACCAGCACGTCGCATGCCATCGTTGTCTCCACACCTTGCTGTGCTGCCGCCATCGGGACTCCGTGTCTGTCAGGGAAAGGCCGGCGAGGAAAGACTAGGCATCGCCGGCGACTGTCGTTAAGATCAATACAGCTGTAATTCGAATGCAATATGGATAAGATACGCCAGATTGCGAATCGATAGCAACATATTTTTATCACTATTTGTTCGTTTTTGTTCGTTTGTGTTTTTTAAAGAGACAAGCCCATGATTTTGAATCCCCGCCAGCGCCGCTTGCTCGAAGTGGTGCGCCAGAAGGTCACCATGTCCGTCGAGGAGCTGGCGCAGCAGCTGGACGTGACGCCGCAGACCGTGCGCCGCGACGTCAAGCAGATGGAAGAAGCGCGCCTGCTGGCCCGCTACCACGGCGGAGTCGGCTTGCCCTCGTCCGTGGAAAACATCGATTACAGCCAGCGGCAAGTGTTCAACAGCGACGCCAAGCGGCGCATCGCCGCCGCCGTCGCCGCGCAGGTGCCGCACGGCTGTTCGCTCTTGATCAATATCGGCACGACGACCGAGGAAGTGGCGCGCGCGCTGAGCCGCCATACGGGCTTGCACGTGGTGACGAACAACCTCAACGTGGCAGCCATCCTGGCCGACAACGCCGCCTGCGAAGTCATCGTGGCCGGCGGCGTGGTGCGCGGGCGCGACCGCGGCATCGTCGGCGAAGCCACCATCGACTTCATCCGCCAGTTCAAGGTCGACATCGGCATCATCGGCATTTCCAGCATCGACGAAGACGGCAGCCTGCGCGACTTCGACGCGCGCGAAGTGAAGGTGGCGCAAGCGATCATCGAGCAGTCGCGCGAAGTGTGGCTGGTGGCCGACCAGCATAAATTCGGCCGCAAGGCGCTGGTGCGGCTGGCCGACCTGGCGCAAGTCGACATCCTGTTTACGGACGCGCCGCCGCCGCCCCGCTTTGCCGAGGTGCTGCGCGACGCGAACGTGAAAGTGCACGTCGCCGCCTGACGGCGACAGTGTTGCGGCCGGCTCAGTGCGCGATGGCAAGCTTGCCGAAATGGCGGCCGCCGGCAGCCAGCTGCGCATACGCTTCGGCCGTGTCGCCGAGGCCGAACACGCGGTCGATGACGGGCACGATGCCATGCGCGGCGATGGCCTGGGCCGCCTGCGCCAGGTCCGCCACGGAACCGGTGTTGTTGCCGACGATGCGCAAGGCCTTGACGATGACGGGAAGCAAGTCGATGCTGGCGGCCGTGCCGCCGACAAAACCCACCGTGAAGACCGTGCCGCCCACCGCTGCCGCGTTGAGCGAGCGCACGATGGTGGCGCCGCCCACCGTCTCGACCACCAGGTCGGCACCCCGCCCGCCCGTCAGTTTCAGCACTTCCGCATCCCAGGCCGGCGTGGCCCGGTAGTTGATCAGGTAGTCGGCGCCCAGCTGGCGCGCCCGTTCCAGCTTGTCATCGCTGGACGACGCGAGGATCACCGTGGCGCCCGACGCCTTGGCGAACTGCAAGGCAAACAGGCTGACGCCGCCCGTTCCCAACAGTAACACCACCGATCCGGGGCGCACTTGCGCCGAACGCACGGCATTCCACGCCGTCGTGGCCGCAATCGGCAGGGCCGCACCCTGGATAAAATCGAGGTGGGCCGGCAAGGCGACCAGGCTGGCGGCGGGGACGGCCACGTATTCGGCCAGCGAACCCGGCAAGGTGACGCCGCGCATCGCGCCCACGTTGTGCGGCGCGATGGCACCGCCCTGCCAGCGCGGCATGAAGTGCGGGATGACGCGGTCGCCGACGGCCAGCCCGCTGACGCCCTCGCCCAGCGCCGCCACTTCGCCCGCGCCGTCGGCGACGGGAATCAGCGGAAAGGCCGCGCCGGCAAAGTTGCCGGTCGCAATGGCCACGTCGAGAAAGTTCAGCGTGGCGGCGCGCAGGCGCAGCAGCACCTCGCCCCGCCCGGCCTGCGGCTCGGGCAGCTCGGTCTGGTGAAACGCGGTGAGGGAAGGAGCGGTCAGTTGGATGGCTTGCATGGTCTGTTCTCGGGCAATGTGTCAGGGTGGCCGCGCGCTGGCGGGACAAACAGCAGTGTCATTTAAAATCATTAATAGATAAACTATGGTTTGATTCAATAATTTGACACTAGGGATTGCCAATGGATTTGCTCGACAGCATGAAGGTGTATGTACTGGCCGTGGAAAAAGGCAGCTTGAGCGCCGCCGCGGCCGCCTGCGGGATCTCCGCGACGATGGCCGGAAACCACCTGCGGACGCTGGAAAAGCGCCTGGGCATGCAGTTGCTCCAGCGCACCACCCGGCGCCAGCACCTGACGGCCTTCGGCGAGGATTACTATGCGCGCTGCAAGGAAATCCTCAGGCTGGTGGCCGAAACCGACGTGCAGGCGCAAAACCTGCAACTGGCGCCCGCCGGCAAGCTGCGCATCACGGCGCCCCTCACCTTCGGCGCGGAAGCGCTGATGCCCGCCATGGCCGCATACCTGGAGCGCTATCCCGACGTGAGCATCGATGTGTCGCTGAGCGACCGCGTGGCCGACCTGGTGGAGGAAGGTTTCGAGGCCGCCATCCGCATCGGCCAGTTGCCCGATTCCTTGCTGATCGCCAGACCGCTGGCGCCCTACCGGCTGATGATCTGCGCCGCTCCCGACTATCTGGCGCGCAGGGGAACGCCGCGCCACCCGGCCGAGCTGAGCCGGCACGAATGCCTGTCCTTCTCGCCCGCCGCCCTGGCGCATTGGCGCCTGACAGGCGAGGACGGCGTCTGCAGCGTGCCCGTCTCGGGCCGCCTGCAAGTCAACCACGGCCAGGCGCTGCGCGTTGCTGCACTGCATGGCATGGGCATTGTGCTGCAACCGGCCTTCCTGCTGGAAACGGACGTGCGGGCGGGCCGCCTGGTCCAGCTGTTTCCCGCGCATGCGCTGCCCAGCCGCCCCTTGAACGTGGTCTACCTGCCGGACCGTTATCGCTCGCCCAAGCTGCGCAGCTTCGTCGATTTTCTCGTGGAACGGTTCAGCTAAGAGCCTATCCCAGTAGGGAGCGTCTTTTGCAAGCAGCACATCAGGAGCGCGGACAAGGCGCGAGGAGGACGCGTGGCGAACCACGCGACGACTCCCCGCTTCTGAGGGGCGCTTGCAAGAGATGTATTCATCTACTGGGATAGGCTCTAAGTAGCGCCGGCAACACACCTGTGCCATGCGACAGTCATCGCGCTTGAAATATTTATCAATTCGGCAAAATTCATGTTACCATTGATACAACATGAGTTATTTTTTTAATCTTCCTCTCTAGCAATACGATTATTTGCTTGATATTGCTTTTTATATATTTAGAGCAAGAGAAAAAGGAAAAACTTTTTGCCGCTGAATGATTTCCTGTGAAAACAGTGTTAGAAATACCTCAAGCACGACGATTGTTCCCAAACAAACCACTCGACAGCAAGCGTGAAGGCCTTAACCATGCCGGCAACGCCGCCCAGTGAAGGAAGAGAAATGAGCCATAATTTTGAATCGGCCGCCACGCAAGCCGCCCGTCCCAACAGCGTTCCCGTCAGCGAACTGGAAGCCCATCTCGGTTACTGGCTGCGTTTCGTTTCCAACCATGTGTCCCACAGCTTCCAGAAGAAAGCCGAAGCCAATGGCGTGACGGTGTCCGAATGGGTGGTGCTGCGCGAAATGTTCCGCCTGGGCTGCACCTCGCCCACGGTGCTGGCGCAGGTGTCCGGCATGAGCAAGGGCGCCGTGTCGAAACTGATCGACCGCCTGGAAAGCAAGGGCATGGTCAGCAAATCCATCCTGCTGGCCGACCGCCGCCAGCATTCGATCGAACTGACCACGGAAGGCGAGGCGCTGGTACCGGTGCTGGCCGAAATGGCCGACCAGAACGACGAGGAATTCTTCGGCAAGCTGCCGCGCCAGCTGCGCGACGATCTGCTCGAAGCGATGAAGGAAGTGGCGCGCACGCACCACCTCAAAAGCGTCCCGCTGAACTGACAGCCAGCGCACTGCCGGCAAGGATGACACGGTGGCGCGGGCGCTTCGGCTATGATGCTGGCCTGACTGTTTACCAGGAACACGCATGGCCCTGCACATCGAAACTCCCTTGCTCAACTCGCGCGCCCTGAGCCTGCACAGCGAACGCGCCATCTGGCTCAAGCTCGAAGCCTTGCAGCCGCCCGGCTCCTTCAAGATCCGCGGCATCGGCCTCGCCTGCGAAGAATACGCGCGGCGCGGCGCCAGCCGCTTCATTTCCTCTTCCGGCGGCAATGCCGGCATCGCCGTCGCCTATGCGGGACGCCAGCTCGGCATTCCCGTCATCGTCGTCGTGCCGGAAACGACGAGCGAACGGGCCAAGGCCCTGATCGCCCAGGAAGGCGCCGAAGTCATCGTGCACGGCGCCGCCTGGCAGGAAGCGAACGCGCTGGCCCAATCGATGCTCACGCCGCAAGACGCTTTTTTGCACCCGTTCGACGACCCGCTGCTGTGGCAGGGCCACGCCGGCATGATCGATGAAGTAGCGCGCGCGGGCCTGAAACCGGACGCGGTGGTGCTGTCGGTAGGCGGCGGCGGCCTGCTGGCCGGCGTGGCCGAAGGCTTGCAGCGCAACGGCTGGGATGACGTGGCCATCGTGGCCGTCGAAACGCAAGGCGCCGCTTCGCTGGCGGCGGCCGTGTCCGCGCGCGAACACGTGGCCCTGCCGGCCGTGAGCAGCATCGCCACGTCGCTGGCCGCGCGCGAGGTGTGCGCCCAGGCATACGCCATCAGCCAGACTCGCCTGCTGCACAGCGTGGTGGTGTCGGACCGCGCCGCCGTCGACGCCTGCCAGCGCTTTGTCGCCGACCAGCGCCTGGTGGTGGAACCGGCCTGCGGCGCGGCGCTGGCGGCCGTCTACGGCAAGGCGCCGGAACTGGCTCCCTACCGCAATGTGCTCGTCATCGTGTGCGGCGGCGTGACGGCCACCACGCAGCAGCTCGATCACTGGAGCGCCATCCTGTAGTGGCTACGGCGCCGCCTCGCGCAGCGCCACGCCGTCGCGGCCCTGCCCCTTGGCGGCGTACAGGGCCTGGTCGGCCAGATCCAGCAGCTGCGCCGGCGTCAGCGCGCCCTCGCGGAAGATGGCCATGCCGACGCTGGTCGTCACCGGCAGCGGACCGCCGGCCAGCGCAAACGGCTGGCGGATGGCCTCGACGATCTTGGCGCCGACCTGGCGCACTTCGGCCGCGCCGTTCACCCCTTCGAGAATGATCACGAATTCATCGCCGGCCAGGCGCGCCACCAGGTCGCTGGCGCGCACGCTGCGCACCAGGCGCGCGGCGAACTCCTTGAGCACCTCGTCGCCCGCCTTGTGTCCCAGGCTGTCGTTGATGGCCTTGAAACGGTCGATATCGAGATAGGCCAGCGCCATCGGCGCGCGCGCGGCCCGCGTGCGCTGCATGCTCAATTCCAGCTGTTCGTCGAAACGGCGCCGGTTGGCGATGCCCGTCAGGATATCCGTGGCGGCGGCGAACTGCAGCGCCGTATGCACGGCCCTGGTCTTGGTGATTTCGTGGATCAGGCCATACACGCCTTCCACCGCGCCGCTCTCGCCCACGTCGGGCACGTAGCTGGTCTGGAAGGCGCGCTGGCCAGCGTCTCCGTCACCGCCGATGGTGAACTCATATTCAACCTCCTCGCCCGAGAAGGCGCGCCGCAGGTATTGTTCGCGCAACTGGTAGGCTTCCTCGCCCAGCACCTCGCGGATCGACTGCATCATGCTTTCCTGCTGCGATCTGCCGAACCATTTTTCAAACGTCGCGTTGATGAACTGGTAGCGGTGCTCGCGGTCGATGTAGACGATCACCACGGGTACGTGGTCCGTCAGCAGTTTCAAACGCCGCTCGCTGTCGCGCGTCTGCGCCACGGCGATTTCGCGCTCGGCCATCAGCGAGTAAAAATCGCGGCTCAAGTCGCCGATCTCGTCGCGCCGCTCGATTTGCAGCGCCTCGATGCCCAGGCGCTGGCGGCGGATTTCATGCACATGGTGGCGCAGCCGCGCCAAAGGCAGCAGCAGGCGCAGCACCACGCGCCAGCCGGCCAGCCCCGCCAGCGCCGCCAGCAGCACGGCGGCCAGCAATATCTTGCTGCGGATGGCGTGCAGCGGCGCGAACGCGTCGCGCATGGGATACACGGATGCCAGTATCCAGCCCGTCGACGCGATGCGGTGGTAGGCAAACAGGGCATCGACACCTTGCGTGGTGGTGCCCGTCAGCCAGCCCTCGAAACCCTGCAAGGCGCGCCGCGCGGACATGCTGATGGGACCATGCGCCTCGATATGCTGCATGATGCGCGACTTGTCGGGATGCTCGACGATGATGCCTTCGCCGGTCATGATGTACAGGTAGCCGCCCGTGCCCGGCTTGAGCGCGCCCAGGCGGCCCAGGAAATCGGGCTGGCGCAGGTTGACGCTGGCCGCCAGCACATAACGCACGGCGCCCCGCGCGTCGAACACGGGTTGCGTGACCACGACGATGGGCATGCCGGAAATGCTGCCGTTGAGGGGTGCGGAAATCACCGAGCGCCGGGTCGCCAGCGTCTGTTCAAAGTAAGGACGGCCCTTCACATTCAGCCCCGCCTGCGGCTTGAAGGGACTCACGCTGGCCAGCACGGCCCCGTCGATACCGACCACGCCGGCCGAATAAAATTCCTTGCGCAGCACCGTTTGCGCAGCCAGGAAACGCTGCAGGCTGGCGCCGTCGTGCGCGCCGCCGGCAGGCAGGCTGTCGGCAATGGCGCGCAGCACGTTGCGCTTCGCGTCGAGTTCCTCATCGATGAAGACGGCGGCGCTGGACAGCGATACGTACTGCTGGCGCCCCGTCACGTCGCGCATGCCGCGCTCGGCCACGGACAGGGTGGCCAGCGCCAGCGAAGCCACGGCAGCGAGCACGAGCAGGAAGACGACCACGCTCATGCGCGCCTTCAGGCTGGCGGGCAGGCGCCGGCGCAATCGTTTGCGCCAGGTCGTCACGGCCGCTGCCGCAGGTAGCGGCAAATGCGCTCGACCGACTCGTCCAGCGCCAGGGTGCCCGTGTCCAGGGTCAGCGCGGCGGCCAGCGGCGCTTCATAGGGTGCGGAAACGCCCGTGAATTGCGCCAGCTGCCCTGCCCGCGCCTTTTCATACAGGCCCTTCGGGTCGCGCGCCTCGCACACGGCCAGCGGCGTGCTGACGTGGACTTCAATGAAATGCGGCGCGCCGATGATGGCGGCGGCCATGGCCCGGTCTGCGCGGTAGGGAGAAATGAAGGCGGCGATGACGGTCAAGCCCGCCCCGTTCATCAGGCGCGCCACTTCGGCCGTGCGGCGGATGTTTTCATGCCGGTCTTGGGGCGTAAAACCCAGGTCGCGGTTCAAGCCATGGCGCAGCTGGTCGCCATCGAGTACTGCCACGGCGCACCCCTGCTCCTTGAGCTGGCGCGCCAGCGCGTCGGCGATGCTGGACTTGCCGGCGCCGCTCAAGCCCGTCAGCCAGACCGTGTCGTATTGTCCTGCCGTCATCACATTGCCTCTCCCCTTGTAGAGCTGGCAATATAGCAAAGCCGCGCGGGAAAGGACAGATGATCAGGCCGCGCTGCGCGCTTCAAGCAGCAACTGTCGTATCTCCGGCACGCAGGAGCCGCAATTGCCGCCCGCCTTGACGCAGGCCGTCACCTGAGCCGTCGTCTCCAGTTTTTGCCCGGCGATGGCCGCGCAAATGGTGTTGCGCCCCACGCCAAAGCACGAGCACACGATGGGACCGGCGTCCACGCCCTTGCCGATGGGCTGGCCCAGCAGCACGCCGGCGCGATCAAGCGCATCCATTTGCGCATGCGCAAACAGGCCGGCCAGCCAGCTGCGCGACGGCAGGTCGGGACGGGGCGAGACATACACGCATTGCGCGATGCGTCCCTCGTCCAGGTGCACGGCGCGGTACACGCCGGCGCTGGCATCCGCGTAATCGAGCCAGTCGGCGTTGTCGTCCGTGACGCCGAGCAGCGCGCGCGCCCAGGCGCCGAGATCCTCGATGCGCTGGCGGCCCGCCAGTTCGTAGCGCAGGAACTGCTCGCCCTGGATGCGCGTCCAGTGCGCCACGCCGTCCAGGGCCAAGGGCGTGCGGCTCAGGACAAACGCATGCCAGTGCACGCGGAATTGTTCGATGCGCACGGGCGTGTGCTTGAATTCCGGCTCGCCCGAGACGGGGTCGACGACCGGATTGACGACGGCGCCCACGCGCGCGTCGGACGCATTCGCGTCGCTCCAGTGGATGGGCACGAAGACCTGGCCGCGCGCGATGCCGCCGCCATGCACGACGCGCGCCACCATCGCGCCCCAGGCGCTGGAAATGCGCGCCAGTTCGCCTTCGCGCACGCCGTACAGCAGCGCATCCTGCGGGTGGATGTCGATGAACGCTTCGGCGACGTGGCCCGACAGTTTGGCCGCCTTGCCCGTGCGCGTCATCGTATGCCACTGGTCGCGCACCCGGCCCGTGTTCAGGATCAGCGGATAGTCCTCGACGGGCATGTTGTGCGGCGCGCGCGGCGCCGTCGGCACGAAGCGGGCGCGCCCGTCCGCATGGGCGAAGCGGCCGTCGCCGAACAGGCGCGCCCGGCCCTGCGGCCACTGCTGCGGCGCCAGGGCGTCGTACTGTGCGGCATCCAGGCTGTCCAGGCCCGCCAGATTGAAAAGCCGCGCCGTTTCCGCCCCGTTGCGGAAGGTCGACAGCCGTGCGTGTTCGCTAAAAATGGCTTGCGGCGCCGCGAAATCGAAGCCGGCATAGCCCATGCGGCGCGCCACGTCGCACAGCACGTCCCAGTCGGCGCGCGCCTCGCCCGGCGCCGGCAAGAACGCGCGCTGGCGCGAGATGCGGCGCTCGGAATTGGTCACCGTGCCTTCCTTCTCGCCCCAGCCCAGGGCCGGCAGCAGCACGTCGGCATGGGCGTTCGTATCCGACTGCGCGCTGATGTCCGACACCACCACCAGCTCGCACTTGCCCAGCGCGCGGCGCACCTGATCGGCGTCCGGCATGCTAACCAGGGGATTGGTGGCGATGATCCACACGGCTTTGACCTTGCCCGCCTCGATCGCGTGGAACAGGTCCACCGCCTTCAAGCCCGGTTTGGCGGCGATGCGGGGCGAGTCCCAGAAGGTTTGCACGGTGTCGCGGTGCAGCGGATTGTCCAGTTCAAGGTGCGCCGCCAGCATGTTGGCCAGGCCCCCTACTTCGCGCCCGCCCATGGCGTTCGGCTGGCCCGTGAGCGAAAACGGCCCCATGCCGGGCTGGCCGATGCGACCCGTCGCCAGGTGGCAGTTGATGATGCTGTTGACCTTGTCCGTGCCGCAGGACGACTGGTTCACGCCCTGCGAAAAGGCCGTGACGACCTTGCGCGTGGCCGCAAAGGCCTGGTAAAACGCCAGCAGGGCTTGCGGGTCGACCTTGCAGATGCGCGCCACCTGCAGCGGGTCGCCGCAGTCAGCGTGGGCGGCCGCCAGCGCTGCGTCGAGGCCGCGGCTGTGCCGCGTGACGAACTCGCCGGCGATCACGCCCTCCTTCGCCAGATAGCACAGCAAGCCGTTGAACAGCCACACGTCGGTGCCCGGTTTCACGGGCAAATGCAGGTCGGCCAGCTCGCAGGTGGCCGTGCGGCGCGGGTCGATCACCACCAGCTTCATCTCCGGCCGGGTTTCGCGGATGCGGGCGATGCGCTGGAACAAAATCGGGTGGCACCAGGCCGTGTTCGAGCCCACCAGCACGACCATGTCGGCCAGCTCCAGGTCTTCATAGCAGCCGGGCACGATGTCTTCGCCGAACGCGCGCTTGTGGCCGGCGACGGCCGAGGACATGCACAGGCGCGAATTGGTGTCGATGTTCGCGCTGCCCACATAGCCCTTCATGAATTTGTTGGCGATGTAATAGTCTTCCGTCAGCAGCTGGCCCGAGACATACAGGGCGACGGCGTCGGGGCCGTGCTCATCGATGATGGCGCGCAGGCCGCCGGCCACCTGGTCCAGCGCGGCATCCCAGGAAGCGCGCCGCAGCACGCCGTCGGCGCGCACCTGCGGGTAGAGCAGGCGCTGTTCGAGGTCCAGGGTGTCGCCCAGGGCCGAACCTTTCACGCACAGGCGGCCCAGGTTGGCCGGGTGCGTTGTATCGCCGGCGATGCGGATGGCGCCGTCGGGCAGGCGTGTCGCTTCCACGCCGCAGCCGACGCCGCAGTACGGGCAAGTGGTTTTCACGGGCGTGCAGCTGGTCATGGGCGTATCCTGTTGGTCGCTGTCAGGCGGCCTGGGCGCACAGCGCCTGGCCAAACAATAGATGGGCGCGCAGCTTGCTGATGTCGCGGCGCTGCTGGATCAGGTCGAAATACCAGGGACCGTCCTGCACGTCGCCATACAGCACGGCGCCGGCCAGGCGGCTGCCCTGCACCACGAGCCGCTTGTAGACGCCACGCCTCGGATCGCGCAGCACCAGGTCTTCGCTGCCCTCGCCGCCGATGATGTCGCCGGCCGAATACAGGTCGATGCCCGTCACTTTCAATTTGGTGGCGCTGGCTTGCTGCACGTAGCGGCGGTGCCCGGCGCCGGCCAGATGCGCGCCGCACACGCGCGCCTGTTCCCAGATGGGCGCGACCAGACCGAAGGTGGCGCGCCGGTGCTGCACGCATTCGCCCACGGCGTACACGCGCGGGTCGTAGCTTTGCAGGCAGTCGTCGACGACGATGGCCCGTTCGCAGTGCAGGCCGGCCGCTTGCGCCAGCGCGATGTTGGGACGCACGCCGGCCGTCATCACCACCAGGTCGGCGGGAATGCTGCTGCCGTCCGCAAACTGCACGCCTTCCACGCGGGTGCTGCCCATGATGGCCGACGTTTGCGCCTGCATCAAAAACCGCAGGCCGCGCGCTTCCAGCGCCGATTTCAGCAGCATCGATGCGGGCGCGTCGAGCTGCTGGTTCATCAGGGCGCCGCTCATGTGCACCACCGTGACGTCCATGCCCTGGCGCTGCAGGCCGTTGGCCGCTTCCAGTCCCAGCAAGCCGCCGCCGATGACGACCGCGTGGCGGTGCTGGCGCGCCGCCCGCAGCATGGTGTCGACATCGTCGATATCGCGAAAACCGATCACGCCGGGCAGTTCGTGGCCCGGCACGGGCACGATGAACGGGGTGGAACCGGTGGCCAGCAGCAGGCGGTCATAGCGCACCTCGATGCCCGACAGCGCCTGCACCGTGCGCGCCTGGCGGTCGATGTGTACCACGGGGTCGCCCGCGTGCAGGGTGATGCCGTTGTGCGCATACCAGTCGCGCGTGTGCAGCATGATGTCGTCCACCGTCTTTTCGCCGGCCAGCACGGGAGACAGCAGGATGCGGTTGTAATTGCCGTGCGGTTCGGCGCCGAAGACGGTGATGTCGTACAGGTCCGGCGCGAGTTTCAGCAATTCCTCGACCGTGCGCATGCCGGCCATGCCGTTGCCGACCACGACTAAAGACGGCCGTGCGGCGGTGTTCACAGGGCCACCCACACCATGCCGCCGAACACGCGCGCCGGCCAGGCGGCCACCGAGTGTTCAGGTGCTTCGATGCACTCGCCGCTGGCCAGGTCGAAGTGCTGCTTGTAGATGGGCGACGCCACCACGACGCGCTCGCCGATGCTGCCCACCAGCCCGCGCGAGAGCACGGAAGCGCCCGCGTTCGGGTCGACATTGTCGATGGCGTACACGCGCGGCGCGGCATCGCCGACGCGGAACACGGCCACGTGCCGGCCGCCCAGCAGCGCGCACACGCCCGTGTCGGGCACGATGTCCGTCAAGGGGCAGATGGCCACCCAGTTGTCGGCGCTGGCGCTGTTCAATTCATTCATCGCATTCATGGCTCACGCCTCCACGGCAAGGATGGGGATCACGGTGTTGCGGCGTTCAAGGGGCGTGGCGGGCCGGATCTGGCCCCGCTCTTCCACGAACACGACGTTTTCATCGTTCTTCCCGCTGTTGACGAAATGGCGGAAACGCTGGCGCACGGCGGGATTCGAGACGGCTTCCTTCCACTCGCAGGCATAGGTGTCGACCACGTGCTGCATGTCCGCTTCCAGCTCGTGGGCGATGCCCAGACGGTCGGCCACGACGACGGCTTTCAGGTAGTCGAGGCCCCCTTCCAGGTTGTCGCGCCACACGCTGGTGCGCTGCAGGCGGTCGGCCGTGCGCACGTAAAACATCAAAAAGCGGTCGACATAGCGCACCAGGGTCGCTTCATCGAGATCGGATGCCAGCAATTCCGCATGGCGCGGCTTCATGCCGCCATTGCCGCACACGTACAAATTCCAGCCCTTTTCCGTGGCGATAAGGCCGATGTCCTTGCCTTGCGCCTCGGCGCATTCGCGCGTGCAGCCGGAGACGCCGAACTTGATCTTGTGCGGCGTGCGCAAGCCCTTGTAGCGGTTCTCCAGTTGAATCGCGAAGCCCACGCTGTCGGCTACGCCATAGCGGCACCAGGTGGAGCCGACGCACGATTTCACCGTGCGCAGCGACTTGCCGTAGGCGTGGCCCGACTCGAAGCCGGCCGCGATCAGCTCTTCCCAGATGGCCGGCAACTGGTCCACGCGCGCGCCGAACAGGTCGACCCGCTGGCCGCCCGTGATCTTCGTATAGAGACCGTATTTTTTCGCCACCATGCCCACGGCGATCAAGCCATCGGCCGTCACTTCGCCGCCCGGCATGCGCGGCACGACGGAATACGTGCCATCCTTCTGGATATTACCGAGAAAATAATCGTTACTGTCCTGCAGGCTGGCGTGCACGGGCGACAGCACGAAATCGTTCCAGCAAGACGCCAGGATATTCGCCGCCACGGGCTTGCACACGTCGCAACCAAGACCCTTTCCATGCGCGGACAGCAGCGCGCCGAAGCTGCGGATTTTTCCCACGCGCACCAGATGGTGCAATTCCTGGCGCGAGTACGCAAAGTGTTCGCACACGTGGTTGTTGACGGCCAGGCCCTGCTTCTGCATTTCCGCCTTCATGATCTGCGTCACCAGCGGCACGCAGCCGCCGCAGGCCGTGCCGGCTTTCGTGCAGGATTTTAATGCGCCGATGCTGGTGGAGCCATCGGCCACGGCCGCGCACAGCGCGCCTTTCGACACGTCGTTGCACGAGCAGATTTGCGCCGACTCGGGCAAGGCATCCACACCGAGTCCCGCCTTTTGCTGGCCGTCCGCCTGCGGCAGGATGAGGAATTCCGGCGATGCCGGCAGCTCGATCTTGTTGAGCATCATCTGCAAGAGCGTGCCGTATTCGCTGGCGTCGCCCACCATCACGCCGCCCAGCAGGTACTTGCCGCAGTCGGAAACGACGATCTTCTTGTAGATCTGCTTGCGCTCGTCCATGAACTGGTAGGAGCGGCTGCCCGGCGCATTGCCGTGCGGGTCGCCCAGGCTGGCCACGTCCACGCCCATCAGTTTGAGCTTGGTGCTCATGTCGGCGCCCTTGAACGACGCTTCGCCCGCTTCTCCTTCTTCCTCCTGCAGCAGGTGGCGGGCAGCGATGCGGGCCATTTCGTAGCCGGGCGCCACCAGGCCAAAGACCAGGCCGCCCCACAGCGCGCATTCGCCGATGGCATAGATGTCCGGGTCGGAGGTGACGCAGCGGTCGTCGATTGCGATGCCGCCGCGCGGTCCCACGTCCAGGCCGCAGGCGCGCGCCAGCTCATCGCGCGGGCGGATGCCGGCCGAGAAGACGATCATGTCCGCTTCCAGGTGACTGCCGTCGGCGAACTGCATGCGGTGCGTGGCTGATTCGCCGTCGACGATGGCCAGCGTATTCTTTTGCGTGTGCACGGTCACGCCCAGCTCCTCGATCTTGCGGCGCAGGACGCGCGCGCCGCCCTCGTCCACCTGCACGGCCATCAGGCGCGGCGCGAATTCCACCACGTGGGTGTCGAGCTTCAAATCACGCAAGGCTTTCGCGCATTCGAGGCCCAGCAAGCCGCCGCCGATGACCACGCCCGTTTTCGACTTGGCACCCCAGGCCAGCATGGCTTCCAGGTCTTCGATGGTGCGGTAGACGAAGCAGCCATCGCGCTCCTTGCCCGGCAGCGGCGGCACGAACGGCGTCGAGCCGGTGGCAAACACGAGTTTGTCGTAGGCCAGCACTTCACCCGTGCTGGCAGTGACGGTTTTCGCCGCGCGGTCGATGGACACGGCGCGCGCATTGAGCTTTAACACGACGTTGCCCTTGTCGAAGAAGCCGGGCGCCACCAGCGACAGGTCCTCGGCCGATTTGCCGCTGAAAAATTCGGACAGGTGCACCCGGTCGTAGGCGGGGCGCGGCTCTTCGCACAAGACCGTCACGGACAGGTGCGGCGCGTTGTCCAGGGCCAGGCGTTCGAGGAATTTATGCCCGACCATGCCATGGCCAAGGACGACGATGTTCAAGGGGTGGTTCATTGCGCTCTCCTCAGGCCGCGGCCATGTTCGGTTCGGCCGCCAGGCCCGTGAAACGGGCGGCGATGGCGCACAGGGCCGAAATCACCACCAGCGCGCTGAGGATGATCAAGGTCTGGCGGATGTCGCCCGTGCCTTTCATCAGGAAACCGGCCGCCACGGCGCCCACGTTGCCGCCCGCGCCGATGA
This sequence comes from Janthinobacterium sp. HH106, assembly GCF_001758725.1. Taxonomy (NCBI): domain Bacteria; kingdom Pseudomonadati; phylum Pseudomonadota; class Betaproteobacteria; order Burkholderiales; family Oxalobacteraceae; genus Janthinobacterium; species Janthinobacterium sp. HH106. The sequence continues at coordinate 50,279 of NZ_LRIC01000045.1, forward strand.
TGCCGGCCACGCCGCCGAGAGCCTTGCTGTCGATGAAGGGCACCAGCGCGTAGGTGGCGCCGCACGCCATGTGGGTGAACAGGCCGAAGACCAGCATGGCGATGACGGCCCAGGTGACGCTGTCGACCTTGGCAAACCACAGCAAGCCCACGCCTTCGCCTATCATCAGCATGAACAGCAGCGTCACGCGGCTGTTCAGGTTGCCGCGCAGGGCCAGCTTGTCGGACAGCCAGCCGCCCAAAGCGCGGGCAAACAGCGCCAGCAGGCCGAAGCTGCCGGCGGCCAGGCCAGCCGATTTCAAGGACAGGCCGAAATGGTCGACGTAGTAGACGGCGGCGATGTTGTGGATGAAGATTTCGATGCCGAAGCAGGCGCCGTAGGTGACGAACAGCAGCCAGACGCGATAATTGCTGCTGGCGGCCTTGAAGCTGTCCCAGCCACCGCTTTTACCACCACCTTTACCGCCTTCGATGGCGGTGCCGGCGGCGCGCAAGTCCGAATAATTACCTTCAGGGCAATCCTGCGTATAACGCCAGTACAGCACGGCCATCACCAGCATCAGCACGCCCGGCACCAGCAGGGCCACGCGCCAGCCCAGCGATTCGGACACGCCCAGCATCAGCACGGCGCCGAGCAGCAGCGGCATCAGCGCCTGCGCCGCGCCGCCGCCCGCATTGCCCCAGCCGGCGGCGGCCGCGTTTGCCGTGCCGACAACACGCGGGGCGAACATCACGGAGGTGTGATATTGCGTGATGACAAAGCTGGCGCCGACGGCGCCGATGCCCAGGCGGAAGAACAGAAAGCTTTCATAGCTTTGCGACGCGGCCACGCCCAGCACGGGAATGGCGCCGAGCAGCAGCAAGCCCGTGTACGTCTTGCGGGGGCCGTAGCGGTCGCACAAGGGCCCGACGATCAGGCGCACGAGGATGGTGATGGCGACGGCCGCGATATTGATGTTTGCCACTTGCGCCAAAGAAAGGCCGAACTCGCCCTTGATGACAGGCATCAGCGGGGCGCAGGCGAACCAGGCGAAGAAACACACGAAAAATGCCATCCACGTGAGGTGGAATGCCCGCATGGGCGGCATGGCGAGGGAGAAGAGCGCGATGCGCGTTGCTTTTTGGCTGGCCATGATGGTTTCCCGAAGTATCCCGAAAATAACAAAGATGCAAACAAAAACGGCGCCCGCCCCCGCCGATGAAAAAATCAGCCAGAGCGGACGCCGTTGTCCAGGTGGTCCGTCGTTGGACCGTTGTGCGTTTATTCAGGGGATCGCCGTTGATCCGTCCCTTCTGTTTAGCAAGCGCCGTGCCAGGCCCGTCCCAGGGGCAGGGTGCGTATTTGTACGGACTTTGCGCCAGGTCATGGCACCTGGCGGTGCAGGCGCGCCTCTTCTTGGTGCGTTGCGGAACTCGAAAGTGCAATGTTTGTCTAATTGATATTGAGTTCATGAAGCGGAGGCCGGCATGTTCGGGCAACTGCGGCAATGGCAGCCACGGCGCGGCTTGGCGCGCGCACTGGCATGCGTCTGCGTGGGTGCGCTCCTGATCGCCTGGAGTAACACTGTCGCAGCGCAAGATGTCTCTCCCGAACCGAGGGAGCACAGCGAGCTGGACGCCACGGTATTCGCACCGTTCCACGCGGCGCGCGGCGAGCGGGTCACGCAGGCGCGCACATTCGTCGTGCGGCTCAGCTATCCGGACGAAGGCCGCCCGCATGCCGTGCGCTGGACCTTGACCTTGTCCGGTCCCGGTCCGCAAGGCGCCGTGCTGCGGCGCTGGTCGGGCATGGAACAGGTGGGCGCCAGCGGCAAGCGCGTGAACTTGCCCTGGGATGGTCGCGCCGATGCCGATGCGCGCGAACGGCGCATGCTGGCGCCGGACGGCTTGTACGAGCTGCGCCTGCTGGCCGTGGCCGATGCCGGCACGCCGCGCGAAGCGCAGGTGGAACAGCAATGGCAAATCGCGGTGCAGCGGGGCGCCAGCACGGCGCCCCGGGTGCCCGCCTTCCAGGCCGGCCTGCAACAACTGTCCCGCCTGGATGAGGAGCCCGGCTACCGCATCGTCTACGCCAACCTGCACAGCCAGACGCGCCACAGCGACGGGGGCGCGGCGCTCGACGCCTGCCATGGCGCGCAGGAGCCGCAAACGGCGCCGTTCGGCCCCATCGACGCCTATAAATATGCGCAGGATCACGGCCTGGACGCCCTGCTGACATCCGAGCACAACCATATGTATGACGGTTCGGACGGAACCAATCCCGCAGCCACGCCTGCCGAAGCGAAGGCCTTGTACCAGACGGGGCTGGCCGAAGCGGCCGCCTATACAAACGCCCACCCCGGTTTCCTGGCCCTGTACGGCATGGAATGGGGCGTCATCAACAAGGGCGGCCACCTGAACATTTTCAATAGCGACCAATTGCTGGGCTGGGAAAGGAATGCCCGGGGCGAATTGCTGGCCGACCTGGAAACGCCGAAAAGCGACTACGCCGCCCTGTATGCGCTGATGCGCGAACGGGGCTGGATCGGCCAGTTCAACCACCCCGCCTATGCGGGCCAGTTTCTCGTCGATGGCCAGCCGCTCGGCTACACGCCGGACGGCGATGCGGCCATGGTGCTGTGCGAAGTGATGAATACATCCGCGTTTTCCACCAACGACCAGGAAACGGAAACGCGGCGCAGCAATTACGAGGCGGCCTGCAACCGTGCCCTCGCGGCCGGCTACCACGTGGCCTTCAGCAGCAACCAGGACAACCACTGCGCCAACTGGGGCGCGTCGTACGGCAACCGCACGGCCGTGCTGGTGGCCAGCCCGGCCGCCGGCATGCCCGTGTCACGCGACAGCTTCCTCGACGCGCTGCGCGCGCGCCGCGTGTTTGCCACCATGGACAAGCACGCGCAGCTGCTGTTCACGGCCAATGGCAAGCTGATGGGCGAGCGTTTCGACAACCACGGGCCGCTGCAACTGTCCACCAGTTTCAGCAACAGCGCGGGCCGGCAAGCGGCCGCCGTCGCCATCTTCCACGGCGTGCCGGGCGGCAACGGCTCCGTCACGCAACTGTCGGACCAGGCCGAGCTTACCGTCACGCCCGCGCCCGGCCCGCATGTCTATTACGCGCGCCTGACGCAGGACGACGGCAACATCGTCTGGTCGGCGCCCGTGTGGGTCAATCAGCTGCCGTGAACGCCGCGCACCAGGGCACGGCAACGGCACGGACTGGTACACCAAGTGCCGCAGATTCTACGGCCCTGCTCTTTTCCAGCAAACAATATTGGAAAAGTAACTATTTTTTCAGGTAGCCGTCCATAGACACTGGTTCCTCACAGCAATCCATGGCACCATGGCTGCGCCGTTTTGCCTGCAACGCGGCCTCCACCGGACCAACCAGGAACCTTACATGTCGTCATATCGCACTCTCGCCGGCAGCATGCTGCTCGGCCTGGCCGCAGCGGGCCTCGCCCACGCGCAAGCCCCCGCCCCTGCCGCCGCCAACACCGATCCCCACCTGTGGCTGGAAGAAGTCCTCGGCGACAAGCCGCTGGCCTGGGTCAAGCAGCACAATGCCGTCACCACCAAAGAGCTGGAAGCCCAACCCGGCTTCGCGGCCCTGCAGGCGCGCCTGAAAACCATCCTCAACTCGAAGGAGCGCATCCCCTACGTCAGCAAGGAAGGCGCGTTTTACTACAATTTCTGGCGCGACGCCCAGCACGTGCGCGGCATCTGGCGCCGCACCACCCTGGCGCAGTACCAGCTGGCCGAACCCGCGTGGGAAACCGTGATCGACCTCGACCAGCTGGCCGCCGGCGAGAACGAAAACTGGGTCTGGGGCGGCGCCTCCTGCCTGTATCCGAAGGGCGAACGCTGCCTCATTTCCCTGTCGCGCGGCGGCGGCGACGCCAAGGTGGTGCGCGAATATGACGTGGCCAAGCGCGCCTTTGTCGACGGCGGCTTCACCCTGCCCGAAGCGAAGGGCAGCGCCAGCTGGATCGACCAGGACACGCTGTTCGTGTCCACCGATTTCGGCCCCGGCTCGATGACCAGCTCGGGCTACCCGCGCATCATCAAAGAGTGGCAGCGCGGCACGCCGCTGGCGCAGGCGCACACCTTGTATGAAGCCAAACCCGACGACCTGAGCGCGGGCGCCTACAAGGACTTCACGCCCGGCCACGAACACCAGTTCATCGAGCGGCAAATCGATTTCTACAGCGGCGAAATGTTCCTGCGCGAAGGCGCCGATCTGAAAAAAGTGCCGAAGCCGGACGACGCGACGGCCTTCACCGTACGCGATCAATTGATCATCACCCTGCGCTCGGACTGGAAAGTGAACGGCAAGACCTACGTGCAAGGCTCGCTGCTGGCGTCCGACTTCAAGGCCTTCATGCAGGGCAAGCAGGAGCTGGAATTGCTGTACGCGCCCACGGCCACATCGTCGCTGGACAATGTCACGGCGACGAAATCGGCCATCCTCGTCACCACCCTGGACAAGGTCAAGAACCGCCTGACGGAACTGCGTCACGTTAACGGCAAGTGGCAGCGCCGCGCCGTCGACGCGCCGAAGCTGGGCACCCTGGCCGTCAGCGCGCTCGACCCGGTCGATTCGGACCAGTACTTCCTGACGGTGACCGACTTCCTCAATCCGACCACCCTGTATCTGGCCACGGCGCAAAGCGACCAGCGCACGAAAATCAAGTCGCTGCCCGCCTACTACGATGCGGCGCCGTACAAGGTGGAGCAGTTCGAATCGACGTCGAAGGACGGCACCAAGGTGCCCTACTTCGCCATCATGAACAAGAAGACGAAATTCGACGGCAGCAACCCCACCGTGCTGTATGGCTATGGCGGCTTTGAAGTGTCGCTCAAACCGAGCTACAGCGGCACCACGGGCGTGGCGTGGTTGGAAAAGGGCGGCGTGTATGTGCTGGCGAATATCCGCGGCGGCGGCGAATTCGGCCCCCGCTGGCACCAGGCGGCGCTGAAGGAAAACCGCCAGCGCGCGTATGACGATTTCATCTCGGTGGCGCAGGATTTGATCAAGCGTAAGGTCACCAGTCCGCGCCACCTGGGCATCATGGGCGGCAGCAATGGCGGCCTGCTGACGGGCGCCGTGCTGGTGCAGCGTCCCGATTTGTTCAACGCCGTCGTCAGCCAGGTGCCGCTGCTCGACATGCGCCGCTATAACAAGATGCTGGCGGGCGCTTCGTGGATGGGAGAGTACGGCGATCCGGACGTGCCGGACCAATGGGCCTACATCAGCAAGTACTCGCCGTATCAGAACGTCTTCAAGGACAAGAAATATCCGCGCGTGCTGTTTACCACCTCGACGCGCGACGACCGCGTCCACCCAGGTCATGCGCGCAAGATGGTGGCGAAGATGGAAGAGCAAGGCCACGACGTGCTGTACTGGGAAAACACGGAAGGCGGCCACGCGGGTGCCGCCAACAACGACCAGCAGGCGCTGATGTGGGCGCTGACCTACACCTTCCTGCACGAGCAGCTGAAGTAAGTGGTGATGTCGGATTACGCGTTCCGCTAATCCGACCTACCGGGCTGTCGGTAAACGCAGGCCGGCGTAGGTCGGCGTAGGTCGGCTTAGCCCAACGGGCGTAAGCCGACAACATTGTTGGCCAGCCCGCGATGATGTTGGATTACGCGTCCCGCTAATCCAACCTACCGGGCGTAGGTCGGCTTAGCCCAACGGGCGTAAGCCGACAACATAGTTGACGAGGCCCGCACGCAAGGCCTACTTCGCCTGCGCGCTGGGACGTTCGGCGATGCGGTCGCGGTAAGCCTGCAGGTTCGGCAACCCTTCCGCTCCCGGCCGGTACTTCATCAGCCCGCGCACAAATTCCAGCGCGCAGAAGGCCGTGATGTCGGCAATCGTAAAGCGTTCGCCGGCGATGTAGGGCTGGTGGGCCAGCACCTGGTCCAGCCATTGCGCCGTCTCGCGCAGCTTGCCCGCCTGCGCCGTGGCGAAATCGGGAAACTGCGGGTTTTCCAGCGCCACCAGGGCCGGATGACCGTGACGCACCCAGTTGGCGGCGGCGCTGAACAGGTGCAGTTCCACGCGGCGGTCGGCCATTTCGATAAATGCGCGCTCCTCGAATCCCTCACCCATCAGGTTCGGCTGCGGCTGCAAGCCTTCCAGGTAGGTGCAGATGGCGCGCGTCTCGGTCAGCACGCGTCCGTCGTCCAGTTCCAGCACGGGCACGCGGCCCAGCGGGTTTTTCGCCAGGAAGGCGGGATCGCGGTGATGGCCGGCCATCAGGTCGAGCGCCACTTCTTCGATGCCGGTGATGCCCTTCTCGGCGATGAACATGGTGACGCGGCGCGGATTGGGCGTGCGGGGGCTGATAGTGAGTTTCATGTGCAGGTCTCGTCTCGTTATGGTGGTGGCCAATCAGGCGCGGCACCAGCCTGTGGCAATGCAGTCAGACGCCCATCATACCAGCGCACCGGCATGGTGCGGCGCCCCTGGCGCGTTGACTTTGCCTCCGTTTCGCCTTAGATTGCTGTACGGGAACGCTGGCCGCCAGTTCCAGCGATGTCCCCCACACGTCATCAACGCCCGCAGCCTATCCGGCTGGCGGGCGTTTTATCCATGAACCAAGGGCATACCATGCATCGCACACCGACTCCGCGCTTCCGGCGCAGCCAACTGGCCGCCGCCGTCCTGGCACTGGCTTCCATCACCGCAGCCCATGCGGACAATGCCGCTCCCGCCGCCAGGTACGTCTCGGCCAGCCATGCGCCCGGCACCACCACGCAGCTGCCGCGCGGCGTCACGCCCCTGCACTATATTGTGTCGATCACGCCGGACGCCGCCGCCTCTACCTTCAAGGGCGAGGTGGCCATCAAGGTGGCGGTCGACGCGCCGACCGCCAGCATCACCTTCAATGCCTTGAACCTGACGTTTGCGGCAGCCGCTATCGAAGGCGCGGGCGGCAGCAAACAGGTGACGCGCAAGATCGAGTTCGACGCGGACAAGCAGACGGCCACCGTGCATTTCGCCGAACCCGTGGCGAAGGGCGAGTACCTGCTGCGCATCGATTACAGCGGCAAGATCGGCACGCAGGCCACGGGCCTGTTCTCGCTCGACTACGACACGCCGCAAGGCCGCCAGCGCGCGCTGTACACGCAGTTCGAAAATTCGGACGCGCGCAGCATGCTGCCATCGTGGGATGAACCGGACTACAAGGCCACCTTCGATCTCAACGTGGTCGTGCCGAGCAACCAGATGGCCGTCGGCAACATGCCGATCGCCAGCAGCGAGGAACTGGGCAATGGCATGAAGCACGTGTACTTCGCCACCACGCCGCGCATGTCGACGTATCTGCTGTTCTTCGGCCTGGGCGACTTCGAGCGTGCGACAACGATGGCCGACGGCACGGAGATCGGCGTCATCACGAAGAAAGGCGCGCTGGCGCAAAGCCGCTTCGCGCTCGACGAGTCAAGCGCCCTGCTGCGCGAATACAACGATTATTTCGGCGTGCGCTATCCGCTGCCCAAGCTCGACAACATCGCCGCGCCGGGCCGCAGCCAGTTCTTCGGCGCCATGGAAAACTGGGGCGCCGTCTTCACTTTCGAATATGGCCTGCTGCTTGACCCGGCCATCTCGACCCAGACCGACAAGGAAAACATCTACACCACCCTGTCGCATGAAATGGCGCACCAGTGGTTCGGCGACCTGGTCACCATGCGCTGGTGGGACGACCTGTGGCTCAACGAAGGTTTTGCGTCGTGGATGGAAAGCCGCACCACGGAGCGTCTGCACCCCGAGTGGAACACTGCCCTGTCCAGCGTGGGCGGGCGCGAGTCGGCCATGAGCCAGGACGCGCTGCGCACCACGCATCCGGTGGTGCAGCGCATCGCCACCGTGGAGCAGGCCAGCCAGGCCTTCGACGGCATCACCTATCAAAAGGGCGAGGCGGTGATCCGCATGCTCGAAGCGTATGTCGGCGCCGACATGTGGCGCACGGCCGTGCGCAGCTACATGCGCAAGCATGCGTATGGCAATACGGTGTCCGACGACCTGTGGCGCGAAGTCGATGCGGCCGCCGGCAAGCCGGTCAGCGCCATCGCCCATGATTTCACCTTGCAGCCGGGCGTGCCGATGATCACGGTGGACAACGCCGTGTGCCGGAACGGCAATACGCGCGTGCGCCTGACGCAGACGGAATTTTCCAAAGACCAGCCGAATAAAAAACCGCTGTCGTGGAAAGTGCCCGTCATCGCCTCGACGGTCGGCAACGGCAAGCTGGCCACGGTGCTGGTCAGGAATGGCAAGGCGACCTTGAACGTGCCCGGCTGCGGCGCCCTGCTGGTGAACGCGGGCCAGAGCGGCTACTACCGCACCGTGTACGCGCCTGCCAACACGCGCGCGCTGGCGCGCAGCTTCGCGCGCCTGGCGCCGATCGACCAACTGGGCTTGCTGGCGGACAGCCAGTCGCTGGGCCTGGCCGGCGCGCAAAACCTGGCCGACTTCCTGGAACTGGTGAAAGCGACGCCGCTGTCGGCCGATCCGCAGGTGCTGGGCAAGGTGGCCGCCTCCCTGGGCAGCCTGTACGAACAATATGCGGGCGATAGCGCTGAAAGCAAAGCGCGCCAGCAGGCCTTCGGCCGCTTTGCCGTGGCGCGCCTGGCGCCGATGATGGCGCAGACGGGCTGGGAAGCGCGCGCGGGCGAAGCCTCGAGCGTGGCGACCCTGCGCGGCCAGCTGATCGCCATCCTCGGCGACATGGGCGAACCGGGCGTGATCGCCGAGGCGCGCCGCCGCCATGCGGCCAGCGAGCAAGATCCCGCCGCCATGCCCGCACCGCTGCGCCGCACCATCCTGGGCGTGGTGGCCCAGCATGCGGACGCCGCCACCTGGGAGCAGCTGCACGCCAGGGCGCAGCAGGAAAAGACGCCGCTGGTGAAGAACCAGCTGTACGACCTGCTGGCCTCGAGCGACGATCCCGCCCTGGCGCGGCGCGCATTGGCGCTGGCGCTGACGGATGAACCGGGCGTGACCAACAGCCCGGCCATGATCTCGCGCGTGTCGCGCACGCATCCGGAACTGGCCTTCGACTTTGCGCTGGCGCACCTGGAGCAAGTCAATGCGCGCATCGACGCCAGCTCGCGCAGCCGCTACTTCCCGCGCCTGGCCGCCGGTTCGGCGCAGCCGGACATGATCGCCAAGCTGGAAGCATACGCGCAGGCGCACCTGCCGGCCGGCGCGCGCGGCGACGCCGACAGCTCCGTGGCCGGCATCAAGTACCGCATCAAGCTGCGCGCCGAACGGCTGCCGGCCGTCGATGCATGGCTGGCGAAACAGGCGGGCTGATTGGCTTTCCCGGCGCCGCGGCGCCGGGAACGGATGAAAACGCAGGCAAAAAAAAACCGGCTTCGCACAGTGCGGTAGCCGGTTGAAACGCTGTTTCGAGCGCAGGGATAAAACGGGAAACACATGAAAACGTGGAAATCGTGCCGGTCATTGAGGTGTCCGGCAACCTTGCGCCCGGGGTCTCCGTGCGCCATGTATCCACTATGCCAGTCCTTCCCTCGGGCAGGCTTAGGACTTCATTAAAGCCCCGCCCGATTCCTGCATTTCCCCTGCCCCACCATGCAAATACTGCCATAAAACAATTTTTACATGTCTGGTGCCGATGGTTGAGCTCACCGGCTAAGCTGTTGAGTCATGCCTGCATCCTATCGCTCCCGGAGCGTAGTGATCTGCGCAATGCATGCTGTGTGCCAACGAAAGCATCATAACAGCGGCATATGACCGCCTTATGACGCAGGCTAAACTTTCATACTTTCATCGGCATTTCCAGCGCCGCCGGCATCATGCGCGAAACTGGTGCCGCTGTCCCGCGCCGCGCACGGCGTCCACCAGCGCCAGCACGGCCGGCGTATTATTGCGTGGAAAGGCATAAAAACGGGCATCGGGTAATGGCGGCAAGCCCTCTTCCGCTCCCAGGATGCGCAAGCCGTCGCGCAACTGGCTGCGCGCCACGGGCGTCACGGCAAAGCCGGCCAGCGCCGCCGCCACGCAGCCGGCCATGCTGCCGCTGTCAAACGCCAGCCGCCAGGCACGGCCCGCCTGCGCCAATGCGGCCAGCGCCGCTTCGCGGTACACGCACGGCGCGGGAAACAGCGCCAGCGGCACGGGCAGTTGCGCATCGGGCAGGCGGCCGGCCGCATACGCCCATACCAGCGGCTCGGCCCACAGCAATTCGCCGGCCCCTTCCGTGCGGCTGCATTGCTTGCCGAAAATGACATCGATCTGCTCGTGCGCCTGGCGCCGCAGCAGGTCGGCCGTGATGCCCACCTTCAATTCGATCGACGCTTGCGGATGCCAGCGCTGGAACGTCTGCAGCACTTGCGGCAGCCACGTGCCCGCGAAATCCTCCGACGCGCCCAGGACCAGCCGCCCCTGCACCGATGCACCGCTGAGCCTGGCCCGCGCCTCGCGTTCCAGGTCGACGATATTGCGCGCATACATGTACAGCAGTTCGCCGGCCGCCGTCAGCTCCAGGCTGCGCGTCGTGCGCGCCAGCAACTGTTTGCCGGCGCTATGTTCCAGGCGCTTGATATGCCCGCTGACAGCCGACGGCGTCAGCGCCAGGTTTTGCGCGGCCAGCGCGAAGCCGCCCGTATCGACCACTTCCAGCAGGCTGCGCAAGAGGACGATGTCCAGGGTCATTGCCGGCAAGGCGTGCATGGTACGCTCCAATTCATCAAGATATGCTCATAATATCGATGAATTGCTCACGAATCAAATGCATTGCCGGCGCTACCATGACGTTCTCCCCTCACCTTCGTCAGGAATGCCATGCAAGACTATCACTACATCGCCACCCCGCTGCTGGACGTGGCCTACCTGGAATGGAACGCCGCCGGCAGCCGCTGCGCCGTGCTGGTACACGGCTGGCCCGACAGCCCGGAAAGCTGGGCCAAAACGGCGACGGCGCTGGCCGCCGCTGGCTACCGCGTGCTGGCGCCCGCCCTGCGCGGCTTCGCGTCCACGCGCTTTCGCCATGCGGACACGCCGCGCAGCGGCCAGCTGGCCGCGCTGGGACGCGACTTGCTCGACTTTATCGATGCGATGCAACTGGATCGGCCCTTGCTGGTGGGCCATGACTGGGGCGCGCGCGCCGTCGCCAATGCCTGCGGCTTGCGCCACGATGCGGCATCCGGCCTCGTCATGCTGTCGGTAGGCTATGGCACGAATGACCCACGGCAAGAACTGTCTTACCAGCAGGCGCGCAACTACTGGTACCACTGGTTCATGGCCACGCCGCGGGGCCAGCATGCCGTCGAGCATGACCGCCACGCGTTTGCCCGCATGATGTGGGACAGCTGGTCGCCCGCCGGCTGGTATGGCGAAGCCGATTTCGCGCAGGCCAGCCGCGCTTTCGACGGTCCCGACTGGGCCGAGGTGGTGCTGCATTCCTACCGTCACCGCTGGGCGTTTGCCGAGGGCGACCCCGCGTACGCGGCCGACGAAGCGCGGCTGCACCCGGCGCCCGTCTTGCCGGTGCCTACCCTGGTGCTGCATGGCGCGGCCGACACCTGCAACCACCCGGACAGCTCGGCCGGGCGCGAACGCCATTTCAGCGGCGCCTACCAGCGCGTGCTGCTCGAAGGCATCGGCCACTTCCCGCAGCGCGAGGCGCCGCAGGTGGTCGCCAGCGCCATCCTCCTGTTTGTCGACGGACAGGCGCGGTAAACGCTATCCCTGTACTCCGTCCTTGCGCGGCCGCCTGCGAAGGGGCTAGCGCCGGGCAGGCTGGATCGCTTACTATCGCCCCATCGCGCCTTGCGCCTCTGCACGCGCAGTCCATGTCCAGCCAGGAGTTTTCATCGATGCACACTGTTCACCGCCGCATGCTGCTGGCCGGCGCCTGCGCCTGCGCCTTGCTGCTATCCTGCACGCCCTTGCCGCCCGCGCCGGCCCCCGCTTCCGCGCCGGCCGCCCCTGCCGCCGTACCGGCGCCCGCGTGGCAGCGGCAAGACATGCAGCTGCTGCACATCGCGCCCGCAGAATCGCTGCTGACCATCATCGTGCGCCGTGGCGGCGCGCTGGCGCGGCTCGGGCATGACCACGTGGTGGCCAGCCATACCCTGCAGGGCGTGGTGGCGCCCGCGCCGGGGCGCGCGCAGTTGCGCTTCCGGCTCGACGAGATGACTGTGGATGAAGAAAGCTTGCGGCGGGAGGCCGGCTTGACGACGACGCCGTCGGCCGATGCCATCGCCGGCACGCGCCACAACATGCTGGTGCGCGTGCTCGAGGCGGAACGCTATCCGTGGGTCAGCATCGAGGCGCGCCGCACGGGCGACAAGCAGGTGTTTGATGCGGACATCACCCTGCATGGCGTGACGCGCACGGTGCAGTTGCCGGTGCGCGTCGAGCAAGCGGCCGACGGGCGCAGCCTGCAGGCCAGCGGCAGCCTGCTGCTGAAGCAGAGCGACTTCGGCATCGTGCCGTTCGCCATCCTGGGCGGCGCCATGGCCGTGCAGGACCAGATGGAACTGGCCTTCCGCATCACCGCCCGGCAAGAGGTCAGCGCGCCAGGATCAGGCGCAAGCCCAGGCCGATGAAGATGGTGCCGGCCACGCGGTCGAGCCACAGGCCGGCGCGCGGGCGGCGGTTGAGCCACAGGCCGACGGCGCCGGAAAAATAGCCGAGCAGGCCGAACAGCACGCACGCCTGCGCCGTGAAGACCAGGCCCAGCTGCGCCGTCTGCCAGCTGGCATTGCCCTGGCCCGCAACGATGAACTGCGGCAGGAACGAGAGGAAAAACAATACGACTTTCGGATTGATACTGTTGGCAAACAGTCCCTTGCCGAACAGGCGCAGCAAGGATTCGTCGGGCAAGGCGGCCGCGCCATCGACTCTGGCGCCGCCACGGCTGCGCAAGGCGCCGATGCCCAGCCACACCAGATAGAGCCCGCCGGCCACTTTCAGCGCCGTAAAGGCCGTGGGCGAGGCGGCCAGCAGGGCCGACACGCCGATGGTCGCCAGCACGGTGTGCGTGAGGCAGCCAAGGGCGCAGCCCAGGCCGAACGCCATGCCCTGGCGGCGCCCGCGCGACATGCCCACGCCCAGCACCATCAGGTTGTCGGGGCCGGGACTGGCGGTGATCAAGACGGCGGCGGCCAGGAAGGCCAGGAACTGGTCGGGACTGAGCATGAATATCTCGCGGACAAAAGCGCCATGATACCGGAGCGGGCGCCAGGCGGACAGGACATGAATTTGCCCGTGTGTCACCGAGAGTCGATTAAAATGGACACTCCACAGCAAACGGCGTTGCCGCCAATTCCCGCGCGACCATCACCCACTCCATCGATGTCAGCCCACTCGCCCCCTCCCTGCCACCGCGCTTCCAGCTCCCGCGTCAGCGCCTGGCTATGCGGCTGGCCGCTCGTGCTCAGCCTGCTGTTCGGCCTGCTGGGTCTGGCGGGCGCGGCGCAGGCGACGCCCTTGCCTCTGAGCAAACAAGGCATCGCTCACCTGGGCAAGGGCGGACAACTATTTCTTGCCGAAAATGAAGCCGCGCCTGCCGATGCCGCCGCCCTGCCCGCCTGGCTGGCGCGCCAGCGCCCGGCCGACCAGGTCGACCTGTTCGGCGGCGCCTACTGGCTGCATGCGCAGGTGCGCAACGACAGCAGCGAAGCGGCCTGGGTCATTGACCCGAACGACACCCTGATCGACCTGGTCGACGTCTACGTGTATGGCCCGGGGCCGCACACGGCGCCGCGTACCTTGCTCACGGGCTACCAGCGGCCGCACGACTATTTGCTGCACTATGGCATGAACGTACAGCTGGCGCCGGGCGCCACGTATGACATCCTGATCCGCTTTTCCAGCCCCTACTACGCGCGCGCGCCCCTGTTCGGCGTGAAGACGCAGCACGACTACCGCAAGCTGGTGGGCAAGGAAAACTTCCTGATGGTGGCCTCCATCGGCGCCCTGCTGGCGCTGGGCCTGTTCAATTTCTTCATCTTTTCCATCACCCTGGAAAAGGCGTCGGCCTATTACGCGCTGTACGTGCTGACGTACGGCCTGGCCTGGGCCATGACCTTCCACGTGTTTGCCGACCTGTTCGACTGGCACCAGCTGCAGCTGCATTACGTGCCGTTTTTCCTGCTGCCCGTCTTCAGCACCCTGTTCTACATGCATTTCCTGCGCCTGCGCGACTACTCCCTGCTGCTGTACCGTCTCAGCAAGGTCAACCTGGCATTGCCCTTGCTGCTCCTGCCCAGCTGCTTTTTCGCCCTGTCGTATGCGCACACGCTGGCCACCATCGCCATCAGCATCTGGATGCTGCTGGCGCTGGTCTGCGGCATCGTCGTCTGGCGCCGCGGCTACCAGCCGGCGCGCTTCTTCGTGCTGGCCTTCGTCGCGCTGATGCTGCCCGGCTTTCTGATCCTGCCGGCCAACCTGGGGCTGATGCCGGCCATGGTGGCCAACGCCCAGCTGGTGACCCTGCTCGGCGGCACCTTCGACGGCTTGCTGCTGGCTTTTGCCCTGGCCGACCAGATCCGCCTGCTGCGCAACAACCTGGAACAGCGGGTGCAGGAACGCACCTTGGCGCTCACCCTCAGCAACGACGCCCTGCTGAAGGCCAAGGAGCATGCGGAAGTGGTCAGCCGCCACCGCATCGATTTTCTGTCCGCCATGAGCCACGACATCCGCACGCCGCTGGCCGGCGTGATCGGCATGCTGAAATTCGCCCTGCGCGACCAGTCCGTGCGTGGCCGTACGCAGGAATACCTGCGCATCGGCCTGCACAATGGCGTGTCGCTCCTGACCATCCTCAATGACATCCTCGATTTTTCCAAGATCGACGCGGGCAAGCTGACCCTGGAAACGGTGGACTTCGACCTGCTGGCGCTGATCGGCGACGCGGCCGGCATCGTGCAGGGCCAGGCCGACGCCAAGAGCCTGCTGCTGCGCCGCGAACTGGCGCTGGACCTGCCGCGCTACGTGCGCGCCGACCCCACGCGCCTGCGGCAGATCCTCATCAACCTGCTGGGCAACGCGCTGAAATTCACGGCCAATGGCGAAGTGCTGCTGGAAGTGCGGCGCGCCCGCACGCCGCCGCGCCGCGATGGTCGCAGCGAGATCGAATTCATCATCAGCGATACGGGTCCTGGCATTGACGCGGACACCTTGCCGCGCCTGTTCCAGAAATTCGAGCAGGCCGACCATTCCACCACGCGCCGCTACGGCGGCACGGGCCTGGGCCTGGCCATTTGCAAGGAACTGGTCGAACTGATGGGTGGCACGATCGGCGTGGAAAGCCGGGTCGGCATCGGTTCGCGCTTCCACTTCACCTTGCCGCTGGAAGACGGCAGCGCGCCGGCGGCCGACGCGCACCGGCCGGTGCGCCAGGCGCGCCACGCCTGCCGCCTGCGCATCTTGTGCGCCGAAGACGTGCGCACCAACCAGATCATCATCGGCACCCTGCTCGAAAGCATGGGCCATGAGGTCACCATCGTGGAAAACGGCGAACAGGCGCTGCGCGCGCTGGGATCCGGCCCCTACGACTGCGTGCTGATGGATGGCCGCATGCCGGAGATGGATGGCGAACAGGCCGCTCGCCTGATCCGCGACGGCGGCAATGCCCAGTTCCCCATTCCCGACGCGCAGATTCCCATCCTCGCGCTGACGGCCAACGCCAGCGAACATGACCGGCAACGCTACCTGGCCGCCGGCATGGACGATTTCCTCAGCAAGCCCGTCGACGAAGCGCTGCTGTTCGAGAAAATCGACGCCATCATCGACCTGCTGCTGGCGCGCGGCCACGCGCTGCCGCAGGCCGCACCCATCGACGACGACACCCTGGCGCGCCAGTTCGGCCTGGACGATGCCGACGACGCGCAGGCGCAAACGCCGGCGCCGGCCGATCCCATGACGGCGCCCGTGCACATTCTGCCGCTGGCAGGCCTGTCGCCGCAGCACTTGCAGCGCATCGCGCAAGCATTCCTGACGGAAGCGCCGCGGCGCCTGGACCTGGCTTGCCACGCCGTGCGCGACGGCAATGCCAGCGCCGCGGCGGCCGCCTTCCACGCCTTGAAGGGCAGCGCCGGCTACCTGAGCCGCCCCACCCTGCACGGCCTGTGCCACCAGATGGAAACCCTGGCCTCGAACGGCCAGCTCGATAACGTGGAACAGTTCCTGCCGCAGCTGCGGGCGGCGCTGGACGTGGCGCGGCGCGACCTGGAAACTCAGCCCGAAGGCTGAGGCATCCAGCCCCGCGATTGCAGCCACGCCAGCAGCAGCTGCGGCCACGCGGCCGGTTCGCTGCCCGGCTTGCCCAGGCCCCAGCCATGGCCGCCGTGCCGGAACTGGTGCAGTTCAACAGGTACGCCCGCGCGGCGCAGGGCCGCCGCCATCAATGTACTGTTCTCGGGTGGAGAAATCGGGTCGTCCAGCGCCTGCGCGATGAACATGGGCGGCGTGCACGCATCGACGTGGCGTTCCACCGACAGCGCATCGCGCGCCGCCTGCGTGGGGTGGCTTCCCAGCAGCTCTTTCTTCGCATGCGTCGTGTCGAACGGCGGCTGCATGGTCAGCACGGGGTACAGCAGCACGACGAAATCGGGCCGCGCGGAGACGCCATCGATCGCATCGACGGGCGCATACAGGGCGGCGTCCGGCTGGACGGCCGTCATGCCGGCCAGGTGCGCGCCGGCGGAAAACCCGAGCATGCCGATGCGCGCCGGATCGATGCCCCACTCGGCCGCACGCGCCCGGATCACGCGCATGGCCCGCTGGCCGTCCTGCAACGGCGCGCTGGCGCCACCGCCTTCCTGCGGCAGACGGTACACGAGTTCAAACGCCGTGATGCCCTGTGCTTGCAGCCAGGCGGCGGCGGGACCGCTTTCCTTGCCCGCCTCGATATGCGCATAGCCGCCGCCGCTGACCAGCAGGATGGCCGTGCCGTCCGGCCGCGCCGGGCGGTGTGCGATCAGGTAAGGCTGCGCCACCTGCGTGATGGAGCCTTTGGCGCTGTCGCGCTGCGGACCCGGCGCCGCGCCGCCGGGCGGAGCGCCGGGCCACAGCACAATGGCGCCCGGCGGCGCGGCGCCCGCGTGCAGGTGGATCAGGACAAGGCACAGCAGCATCAGGCCTTGCATGCCTAGAAATCCGTCTCGCCCTGGATCACGGCCGGATAGCCCGTCATGGCGCGCGAAGTCTGCATGCCGGCCATCACGGCCGCCTCGACGCAGCCCGCGTTCAGGCCCGTCCTGATCCAGTCGCCCGTGAGGAACAGGTTGCTGAAGCCCGACTGGTCGGTCGCCAGCCGGTACTGCGTGCTGCCCACCACCGACATCACGTAGCGCTCGGACGGATCGACGTTGGCGCGCCAGTACTGGCTGTCGAAGCGCGCCGGTCCCGTACCGGCCTTCGCATCGACCAGCCATTGCCACGGAAACGCGCCGGGCCCGCCCGCCTCGGGCCACAGCGCGCCGATCTCGCGTTCCAGCTGATGCAGCGCGCCCTGTTTCGCCTTGGCCGCGCAGCGGGCGGGAAAGCCCGTGTCGGTGACGGGCGGGTAGCTGTCGACGGGGAAGGCGCTGCAAAAGTACGAAACGTTTTTCGGTTCCAGCCCCACCGGCCAATCCTCGTGCGCCAATAACTGGTCCATCGGCGCCCACGTGTCGTACGGCTCCGTGAAGGCCGACAGCACCGGTTGCTGGCCCTTCGGCTGCGTGGTCCAGCCCATCTGAGACAAATCCTTGTTGAGCCACACCTGGTAAGCCTGCGTGGCCACCGTTTTCACCTTGTCGGCCGCCAGTTGCAGGGCCGGACTTTGCGCCAGCAGTTGCGGGCACAGGGCTTGCAGCGAGCCGATGGAAATGCCGAACACCACCTTGTCGAAATCGACGCCCTTCTTCAATACCGTGGCGGGCAGCGCGCGGCCGAACGCCTGCCGGTAATGCTGCGGCCAGTCGCTCCAGTACGATTCCAGGTTGACTTCCTGCGCTTGCAGCAGCGCCGCCTGGGCCGGTGCGATCTGCGCGTAATCGGGCGCACTGGGCCAGCACGCCAGGCCTTTGACATCCACCAGCGGCGCATAGCCGGCGGCCGGGTCCTTCAATTGCACCTGCTGCGTGATGCGGATGCTGTCGATGTCGCCCGCGCCCGGCACCAGTTCCTCCACGCGCTGGAAGAACTTGAATTCCACGCCGCGCTTGCGCAGCACCTCGTACAGCGGTGTGAAAATCGTGTCGCCCATGCCGGCCTGCATCTTGAACATGATGCCGCCCTTGTAGGCCAGGCCGATGCGCGCCATCGAACGCAGCAAGGTGCCCGCCTCGATGTTCGGCTTGGAAAAATCGCCGCCCTCGTAGGCGAACACCAAGTCGTAAAAGCCGCGCACGGGCGCCGAATTGACGCTGAACTGCTCGTCGCCGCCATGCTTGCGCAGCCAGGCGCGGAAATCGATGTCGTTGATGACGTCAAAGCCGTTCTTGAACACGCCATCCTCGAACATGCCCTTCATGACCGTGATGCCCAGGTCCAGGCAGGTGAACAGGCGGCGCAATTCATCGTCGCCATCGATCAGCGCGCGGTAGCGCAGGCGCAGCCAGGCGCGGATGCCGTTCAGGGTGCTGGCCAGCAGCTGGTGGCGGGCGTGGTCGTGGCGCGAGGAGTCCGGCGCCAGGTCGGCCACCAGCGCCACCAGCGCGCCCACGGACAGGCCCACGTCCAGCCCCAGTTCATCGGCCTGCCCCACCACTTCGTCGGCCAGGCGGCGCAGCCAGCCCGGCCACACGCCTTCGCCTTCGCCGTCACCTGGCTGCGCGCTGGCACGCACGATGCGCGCGTCGGCGTCCGCCACCTGGCGGATCTGGCGCAGCCACTGCTCGATCCAGCCCACCATGGCGATGGCCATCTGCCACAGGGTGACGTCTTCGCCGCCCTCGCCCGGCTCGCCCGGCAAGGTGGGAAAGACGATGGACCAGTTGCGCCATTGTCCCTTGACGTCTTCCGACAGGGCCACGTAATCGTGTTGTTTAAAAGCGTCGCGCCAGGTGGCCAGCGGCGCGCCGGGCGGGCGTTCCAGGCTGGCGTAGGCTTCCTTGATCATCCTGAAGGCGTTCGCGTAGAAGCCGAACCAGATGTGCAGGCCGTGCTCCTCGATGCGCTGGCCCGCCTGCGCATTGCGCCCGCTGGCGCCCTTGCCGCCCAGGCGCCAGCCCAGCTGGTAGACGGTGATGGCGTGCCGGTTTTGCCAGCCCGGCTGGTTCGTCAGATAATACGCGGTGGTCATGGCTGCCACGCCGCCGCCGAGGATGGCAATCTTTTCCGGCGCGATGCGGGAATTGTCGACCAGTTCCTCGCCCGGCATGGCCGTGAAATCGAAGTTCACATTGAAGGGCAAAATCGCCTCCTGCGGTCCCAGCTGCAAGCCCAGGGTCTGGTCCAGCGGGAAGCTGTCGAAGGCGTGCACCGTGCATTCATATTCATAGCCGAGCAGGCGCGCGCTGTGCAGGCGGTTGATTTCGGCCGGCGCGGCCACCAGAGCCTGGTACACGGCTTTCACGCCCGCGCTGTCGGGGAATTGCTTGAGGAAAATCTGATCAATGCGCGGGTTGCGCAGCAAGGACAAAATATCGGCCCAGCCAGCCTGGTCCATGTCGAAGAAATCGGGAATGGAGAGAAAAATCTCGAATGCCTGCTCGATGAGTTCCAGGAAACTGTTGACGGGTTTGTGCGGCCCCGTCTGCACGGTGGCATTGACTTCCAGCAGCGGGTGCAGGGCCAGCTTCGTTTCCGGCGAAAAATGCTGGAAGCCTTTGGCGGCGACGGAACAGCGCAGCGGCTCGCTGCCGGCGGCGGGAATTTCGTAGTCGCACAGGTATTTCGGATAGCCGAACAGTTCGCGCCCGTTGATCAAGGCCATGGCGTCATCCACAAAAATGTGGCACGGATACCAGTAGATATGCGCGAGCTTGCCGTGTTCATCCATCTTGCCGACCATGATCCAGGTGACGATGTCGACTTCCGTGATCCAGCCCTTGGCCTGGTCGACGGGATTGGCCGAGTCCGCATGGTTGACGCGCGTAAACGTCAGCATCACATACGGCGACAGGGCTTTCAATGTCATCTTGCTGCCCGCCACCTGGTTCAGCGTGGTATTCACCGTGGCCTGCAGCTTGGCCAGGTCGCCCCTGACGAAAT
Source organism: Janthinobacterium sp. HH106 (assembly GCF_001758725.1). Classification (NCBI taxonomy): domain Bacteria; kingdom Pseudomonadati; phylum Pseudomonadota; class Betaproteobacteria; order Burkholderiales; family Oxalobacteraceae; genus Janthinobacterium; species Janthinobacterium sp. HH106. Next base: position 70,457 of record NZ_LRIC01000045.1, read on the forward strand.
AGCCGTACATTTCCGACTGTTTCAATTGCAGCGGCGAGTGCATCATCACCGAACCGCCCTGATAGATATACGAAGGTCTTGCCGAAGGTATCGCCGTCATTGCCCTGCCCCTAAATGAAGTTTCAGACAAACAAGATTGCTATAGTGTATTTGAGAAAGAACAATGAATGATATGAAATAAATTAAAGGCTTTGCCAAGATGCATAGGCTCAGCAGCCCGACGCCTGTGCACCGCAGCCGGGGCAAGCCCATGCCATCGGGTGTACGATGAAGCATCTTGAGCGTTCCGAGCACCATGCCATGGCAATGATTACCACCGACTACGTTTCCACCTATTCAGGCAACCGTTTTTATCCCTTGCGCCCGCATATCGACAAGGTAGCCATCGAGGACATTGCCCACGGCCTCGCCTACCAGTGCCGCTTCAATGGACAGACGCAAGTGTTTTACTCGGTCGCCCAGCACAGCCTGATCGTCGCCGAACTGGTGCCGCCCCATTTGCGCCTGGCCGCCCTGCTGCACGACGCGGCCGAAGCCTATCTGGGCGACATGGTGAAACCCTTGAAAGTGTTGCTGCCCGAGTTTGCCGTGCTGGAAGACAAGGTCAGCGCCATCATCGCCGCCACATATGGGCTGGATTTTTCCGATTACGCACCGATCAAGCGGGCCGACCTGATCGCGCTGGCCACGGAAAAGCGCGACCTGATGCCGCACTCGGCCGAACGCTGGGCTTACCTTGACGGCATCGCCCCCTTGCCCGGTATAATCGACGCCATGGGTCCCGCCGAAGCCAAGCAGCGCTTCCTGCACGCCTTTGCCCAGCTGGGCGTGCTTGGGCTGGCCGCATGAAATGCTGCGACCTTGCCGCATGAACGGGCGCTAAGCCCCGGTTTTTGCACGGCTTTTTTAGATATCCACAGCAACTGTGGATAAAGTTGTTGATAAGCCCCTCTTGACAAGCCGCAACACCAGTATTGATGCGGGTTTCAACAATTTGCTGATTTCACAGGCAATTTTTTACCCCAATGAAATCAATGACTTGCAATCACGAATTTGCGCTCGAACAAAGTTACTTTGCCACAATGAAAATATATTTTGCTGTGCATAAGCAACCCTGGCCCAGGCCGTCTTGCTTGAACAGCATTGTTTTGACAAACCCCGTAGACTGGCATAGTGTGGAGTAGCAAGCACGATCAACGGTGGATAAACGCATGAACATGGATAGCGACAACGCCGCCAAGGGAGCGGACGAACCGGACTGGCTGGTCGACGAACCGCTGGAACGGGCAGACGCGGCGGCAGAGCCTGCCACCGCGGCACCATGGCGCGTGCTGATCGTCGATGACGATGTCGACGTGCACGTGGTGACCAAGTTCGCCCTCAGCCAGGCCAGCTTCCAGGGCCGCAGGCTGAGCTTTTTGCACGCGTACTCGGGCGCCGAGGCGCTCACCTTGCTGCGCGGCACTTCCGATATCGCCGTGGTGCTGCTCGATGTGATCATGGAAACCCAGGATGCCGGGCTGCAAGTGGCACGCCAGATCCGCGAAGAGCTGCACAACAGCGCCGTGCGCATCATCCTGCGCACGGGCCAGCCCGGCCAGGCGCTGGAACACCGCATCATCATCGATTACGACATCAACGATTTCTGGTGCAAGACGGACCTGACCACGCGCAAGTTGTTTACCACTGTGATCGCCTCGCTGCGCACCTATGCCACCTTGCGCGAAGCGGAGCAGCAAGTCGCCGAACTGGCTGCCGCCCTGGCCCAGTGCGGCGACACGCCAGCGGCGCCGGCCGGCGGCACGCCCTGAACTGGGCCGCTACTTTCAGTCATAAAAACAAGAGCACTGGATAGGCATACAGGCTTGTGGCATGCCCCATTTTGGCCCATCTCGCGCGCCGAAAGCAGGCGCTGGCCCGCCCCTTTTTCCTAAGTGGCGGATTGTTAAGCGCTTTTTCAGATATCCACACGGACTGTGGATATCTTTGTGGATAAGGGCCTATTGACAGCCTTCAAAGCCACAGCCCGTGCGGCTTTCAATAAACTGCTCAATCAAACAGCAAAAATAAAATCCATTAAAATCAAACACTTAGAAAGTCACACATAATCACAAGAAAATTATTTCGCCAATTTCGTTAGCCCATCATTTGTGCATAACTGAGCCGTAATGATCAATCCGACAACACCGGGCCAACGCTGCCGGCAATACAGTTGCCGCGAGGATACTCAGTGCACGGTCTGGCGGCGCTGCTCCGGATGCAGCAGCACGCGCTCGATCAGGTCGGGGGCGACATTGTATGACTTCAGGTATTCCAGCGCGCACAAGGTGCTGAAGGCTGCCTGCACGGCGATGCCCAGATTGACGATATCGGACATCTTCTGGTCGATGCGGGCATGCAGCACCACGGTTTTGGCGGGCATATGCAGCGTTTCTGTGGAATGAGGCATGATCGATGACTCCTGAAGAAAGCGACGGTGGCGGGATGCAGCAGCGGGGACCGGCACCAGCATGGCCAGTGCGGAAGGCGACAGCGAAAGTATTGCTGAAAAACGCGCGATGTCAATGCCAGCCAGCTATTGCAATGCAGTTTTTTTCGGGGATGCAAGGCCGCGCACCTTAAGGCAGGTCAAACGCCTCACGCGGCGCCGGCCTACCATGGGATTTGGCCGCCATCGCGCAGCTCCCGCCCTGCATGCAAAGGAGACACGACATGAATACAACACCGGATTCTGAGCAACATCCTAGCGACATCGCCCCGCCCGGCACGCCCGGCACGGGAGAAAACGTCTGCACATATTGCATGGGCAGGGGCAACACGGACAATGGCCAGCCTTGCGTCATGTGCGGCGGCACGGGCGTGGTCATCGCCGGCGTGGGCGGCGGCTAGACGGCATGGAGATAGGCATGGACAAGGCGGAGCAGGCACGGCCATAATCGTGCATGCCCGCCGCCTCATCCACTCCCCAACCCGACCAGCCCCGTCCGCAACCGGCCTCGCTTGCCGACCTGTTCTTTTCGTTCACCTGGCTGGCCCTGCAAGGCTTTGGCGGCGTGCTGGCCGTGATCCAGCGCGAAATGGTGGAGCGCAAGCGCTGGCTGACGCAGGAGGAATTCCTCGAGGACTGGGCCGTGGCGCAGATCATGCCCGGGCCGAATGTCGTCAACCTGTCGCTGATGGTGGGCGGGCGCTATTTCGGTTTGAAAGGCGCGCTGACGGCGCTGGCCGGCATGCTGACCGCCCCCCTCATCATCGTGCTTGTGCTGGGCGTGCTGTACACGCGCTTTGGCGACAATCCGCAGATGGCGGGCGCACTGCGCGGCATGGCCGCCGTCTCGGCCGGCATGATCGCCGCCACGGGTGTGAAGCTGGCGACGGCGCTGGCCAGGCATCCGCTGCCCCTGTGGCTGACCTTGTCCATCACCGTGCTGGGCGTGCTGATGGTGGCCGTGCTGCGCTGGCCCCTGCTGTACATCCTGCTGGGTCTGGGCGGCATCGGCTGCCTGCTCACCTATCGAAAGCTGTCCACATGAATCCGCCCCTGCAACTGGTGTTAAGCGCGGGCGACTGGCTGAACCTGTTCGGCCACTACCTGATGCTGTCGCTGATGTCGATCGGCGGCGCCATTTCCACCACTTCCGAAATGCACCGCTTCCTCGTCGAACAGCATGGCTGGCTGACGCAGGCGCAATTCAACGAGTCGATCGCCATCGCCCAGGCCGCTCCCGGCCCCAATGTGCTGTTCGTCGCCCTGATGGGCTGGAACGTGGGCATGAATGCGGGCAGCTACACGGCCGCCTATCTCGGCGTGTTCATCACGATGGTGGGCATCATGCTGCCCAGCACCACCCTCACCTACGTGGCGGCCCAGTGGGGCTACCGCAACCGCGACCTGCGCCCCGTGCGCGCCTTCAAGCAAGGCATGGCGCCCATCGTCGTCGCCCTCCTGATTTCCACGGGCATGATACTGGGCGGCGCCAACCATGACATCCGCACCGACTGGCCCCTGTGGAGCCTGTCCATCGTGGCCGGCCTGATCATCTGGCGCACGAAGGTCCATTTATTGTGGCTGCTGGCGGCCGGCGCCGTGCTGGGCTGGTTCCAGCTCGTCTGACCTTACACGGCCAGGTGCCGCTTCACCTCATCGCCATCCATCTGTTCCGCCTTGCCGCTGGCCACCACGCTGCCGCGCGACAGCACGATGAACTCGTCGGCCAGCTCGCGGGCAAAGTCGAAATACTGTTCGCACAGCACGATGGCCATGTCGCCCCGTTGTTTCAACAAGGCAATGACCCTGCCAATATCCTTGATGACGGAGGGCTGGATACCCTCCGTCGGCTCGTCGAAGATGATCAATTGCGGCTCGGCCAGCAGGGCGCGCGCGATGGCCAGCTGCTGCTGTTGTCCGCCAGACAAATCGCCGCCGCGCCGCTGCAGCATCTCTTTTAGTACGGGAAACAGCTCGTACACGTGGGGATCGATGCGCGAGGCCAGCCTGCCGCGCTTCACCGCCATGCCCATCAGTAAGTTTTCCTCGACCGTCAGACGCGCAAAGATGTCGCGCCCCTGCGGCACGTAGGCCATGCCCAGCCTGGCGCGCGCATGCGGCGCCAATCTCGTGATGTCATGCCCATTGAAGAGCACCTTGCCCTGCGCCACGGGCAGCACGCCCATCAGGCATTTGAGCAAGGTCGTCTTGCCCACGCCATTACGCCCTAGCAAGGCCAGGCATTCGCCCTTGCGCGCCGACAGGTCGATGCCGCGCAAGGTGTGCGAGGAGCCATAGTATTGATTTAATTGTTGCACTTCGAGCATGGCCTGCGATCTCCCCTTATTATCTTCCCAGATAGACTTCGATGACCCGCTCGTCGGCTTGCACTTCGTCCATGCGCCCCTGTGCCAGCACGGCACCCTCATGCAGCACGGTGACGATGCCTTGCTGAGCGATCTCCGTGACGAAACCCATGTCGTGCTCGACGACCATGATCGAATGCTTGCCGCGCAATTCATTGAGGAGTTCGGCCGTACGCGCCGTTTCCGCATCCGACATGCCGGCCACGGGCTCATCCAATAAAATCAGCTGCGGCTCCTGCATCAGGAGCATGCCGATTTCCAGCCATTGCTTTTGCCCATGCGACAGCAAACCGGCCGGCCGCGCTTCGTGGCCGTTCAAGCGGATCAGGCGCAAGATCGCTTCGATCCTGCCCGCCTGCTCGGAAGACAAGCGCGCAAACAGGGTGGGCGCCACGCGCTTGTCCATCTTCATCGCCAGTTCCAGGTTGTCGAACACCGTGTGCTGCTCGAATACGGTGGGGCGCTGGAACTTGCGGCCGATACCCGCGTGGGCAATCTGCGCTTCCGTCATGGTGGCCAGATTCATGGTCTGGCCAAACCAGGCCGTGCCGGACGTAGGCCGCGTCTTGCCCGTGATCACATCCATCATCGTCGTCTTGCCCGCGCCATTCGGGCCGATAATGCAGCGCAACTCGCCCACGGAAATATCGAGACTCAGCTTGTTGATGGCCTTGAAACCGTCGAACGACACGCTGATGTCTTCCAGATACAGAATCGCGCCATGCGTCGTATCGACGCCCTCGCCTTTTACGCGCGCATACGTGGGGCCAGCCTCGGTGCCGGCCATGCCGGGCAACATGCGGATGCTCATGCGGCCTCCTCTGCCACGATGGCGACTTTTTTACGTTTGAGCTTGTTCAACACACCGAGCATGCCCTGCTGCATGAACAGGGTGACGCCGATGAACAGCAAACCCAGCGCGAACTGCCACAGTTCCGGCAAGACGGCCGTGAACCAGCTTTTCAAGCCGTTCACGGTAAAAGCGCCCAAAATCGGACCGAGCAAGGTACCGCGCCCGCCCACCGCCACCCACACGACAATCTCGATGGAGTTCGCGGGCGACATTTCGGACGGGTTGATGATGCCCACTTGCGGCACGTACAGGGCGCCGGCGATGCCGCACAGCACGGCCGACAAGGTCCAGACGAACAGCTTGAACCACAGCGGGTTGTAGCCAAGGAACATCAGCCGCGCCTCGCTGTCGCGCACGCCCTGCAGCACCCTGCCCAGTTTCGAGCGGACGATGGCGCGCGCACCCACCAGCGCCGCCAGCAGGAAAGCCAGGGTCAGCAGAAACAGCACGGCCCGGGTGGCGGGTGCCGTGATGTTATGGCCCAATATCGTCTTGAAATCCGTGAAACCGTTGTTGCCGCCAAAGCCGGTGTCGTTGCGGAAAAACAGCAGCATGAAGGCATACGTCATCGCTTGCGTGATGATGGAAAAATACACGCCCTTGATGCGCGACCGAAACGCGAAATAACCGAAGACGAAGGCCAGCACACCCGGCACCAGCACGACGAGGGCCATGCAATACCAGAAGTGTTCCGTGAAGGCCCAGTACCACGGGTAGGTCTTCCAGTCGAGAAAGACCATGAAGTCGGGCAAGCTGCTGCGGTACTGGCCCTGGTCGCCGATGGCGCGCATCAGATACATGCCGTGCGCATACGCGCCCAAGGCAAAGAACACGCCGTGTCCCAGCGACAAGATACCCGTATAGCCCCAGACGAGGTCCAGCGCCAGCGCGGCCAGTGCATAGCACATGAACTTGCCCACCAGCGCCACCGTGTAGGCGGACACATGCAAGGCATGGCCTTCGGCAAACGCCAGATTAAAGATCGGCAGCAGCGCCGCCAGCACGCTGCAGGCGGCAATCGCCAGCCAGACGGGCCGCGTGAACAGGCCCTGTTTGATCGGGTAGGAGGTAGTCATTCGACGCTGCGTCCCTTCATGGCAAACAGGCCCTGCGGCCGGCGCTGGATGAAAATGATGATGAATACCAGGATGGCGATCTTCGCCAGCACGGCGCCCGCCACCGGTTCGAGGAATTTGTTGACTTCGCCCAGGCCCAGCGCGGCGATCACGGTGCCGGCCAGCTGGCCCACGCCACCGAGTACCACCACCATGAAGGAATCGACGATGTAGCTTTGGCCCAGGTCCGGACCCACATTGCCGAGCTGCGACAGGGCCACGCCGCCCAGGCCCGCGATGCCGGAACCGAGGCCGAAGGTGAGCATGTCGACCTTGCCCGTGGCCACGCCCACGCAATCGGCCATGCGGCGGTTTTGCGTGACGGCCCGCACGAACAGGCCCAGGCGCGTCTTGTTGAGGATCAGCCACACGGCCACGACGACGACGACGGCGAAGGCGATGATGGCCAGGCGGTTGTACGGCAACACGAGGCCGCCCAGTACCGTCACGCCGCCCGACATCCAGGCCGGGTTGGCCACTTCCACGTTTTGCGCGCCGAAGATCGTGCGGACCAGCTGCATGAGGATCAGGCTGATGCCCCAGGTGGCCAGCAGGGTTTCCAGCGGCCGGCCGTACAACCAGCGGATCACCGTGCGTTCCAGTGCCACGCCCACCAGGCCGGCAACAAAAAACGCGGCCGGCAAGGCGGCCAGCAGATACGCATCCTGCAGGCCAGGCAGATAGGTGCGGAAAAACAGCTGGCACAGATAGGTCGTGTAAGCGCCTATCATCAGCAATTCGCCATGCGCCATATTGATGATGCCCATCAGGCCGAAGGTGATGGCCAGGCCCAGCGCGGCCAACAGCAGCACGCTGCCCAGCGAGATGCCGTAAAACACATTGCCGGCCAATTCCATGCGCGACACTCGTCCCTTGATCTGGCGCATGGTGTCGATGGCGGCCAGCTGCACGGCTTCGTCGGGTTCGCCGCCCTGCTCCAGCATGGCTTGCAGCACCGGCAGCAGGCGCGCATCGCTGCTGCCCGCCAGCGCCTGCACGGCGGCCTTGCGCGTGGCGGCGTCGGGTGCATGCAGGTTGGCGCTGGCGATCAGCACTTGCAATAGTTGTTGAATTTCAGCGTCGCTTTCCCGCGCCAGCGCGGTGCGGATCAGGGGGAGCTGCGCGGGGTCGACCGCCTTTTGCAAGGCTTGCGCGGCGGCCAGGCGGGCGCTGCGCTCCGGCGCCAGCAACTGCAAACCCGACAAGGCGCCTGCCACGGCCGCGCGCAAGCGGTTGTTGACCATCACGCCATCGATGCCGTCGGGCATCGGCACGTTCCGGCCGATTGCCGGGTCAACCGCCTGCTCGCCGTCAACGATGTACACCTTGCCGTCGGGCGCGGCGTACAAGGCGTCGTCCTGCAGCGCTTGCAGCACCTTGGCAGCCTCGGGCGTGGCCAGGGCGGCTATCTGCGCCACGGCGGCGACCCTGGCGTCGGGATCGTCGCCGGCCAGCGGCTTGAGCAGGTCGGGAGGGATGGCGGCCTGCGCCAGCGAGGATAGCAACAGGCAGGCGAGGACCAGCAGTTTGGGGAGAAGCTGCATGTGCATGGATTCCATGTAGTAAAGCCGATGTCTTGATAGGTATCCTTCCCCCAAAGACAAGGACAGGGGTCAGACCCGCCGGGTCTGACCCCAGCTCTTTGCCTGGGGTTGCGGCGACGAATCGACGCGCAAGCTTTTTACAGCTTCTGCTTGCCCTCATTACCCTTGATATACGGGCTCCACGGCTGGGCGCGTATCGGTTCCTTGGTTTTCCACACGACATTGAATTGCCCATCGGCCTTGATCTCGCCGATCATCACGGGCTTGTGCAAGTGGTGGTTCGTTGCATCCATGGTCAGGGTGAAGCCCGATGGCGCCTTGACGCTCTGGCCCGCCATGGCGGCGATCACCTTGTCCGTGTCCGTCGATTTCGCCTTTTCCACGGCTTGCGCCCACATGTGGATGCCCACATAGGTCGCTTCCATCGGGTCGTTCGTCACCACCGAACCCGCGTTCGGCAGCTTTTGCGCCACCGCATACGCCTTCCACTGCTTGATGAAGGCGGTATTTACCGGATTCTTGACGGATTCAAAATAATTCCACGCCGCCAGGTGACCGAGCAAGGGCTTGGTATCGATGCCGCGCAGCTCTTCCTCGCCCACGGAAAACGCGACGACGGGCACGTCCGTGGCTTTCAGGCCCGCATTGCCCAGCTCCTTGTAGAACGGCACGTTCGAATCGCCATTGATGGTGGAAATGACGGCCGTCTTGCCGCCCGTGGAAAACTTCTTGATGTTGGCGACGATGGTTTGATAGTCGGCATGGCCGAACGGCGTGTAGACCTCGCTGATATCGCTGTCCTTGACTCCCTTGCTTTTCAAAAAGGCGCGCAGGATCTTGTTGGTGGTGCGCGGATACACGTAATCCGTGCCCAGCAGCACGAAACGCTTGGCCCCGCCGCCATCTGTGCTCATCAGGTATTCGACGGCGGGGATCGCCTGCTGGTTGGGCGCGGCGCCCGTATAAAACACATTCTTTTCCAGCTCCTCGCCCTCGTATTGCACCGGGTAAAACAGCAGGCTGTTGAGTTCCTTGAAGACGGGCAAAACCGACTTGCGCGACACGGACGTCCAGCAGCCGAATACCACGGCCACCTTGTCTTGCGCTACCAGTTGTCTCGCTTTTTCCGCGAACAAAGGCCAGTTCGACGCGGGGTCGACGACGACGGCTTCCAGCTTCTTGCCCAGCAAGCCACCCTTGGCATTGATCTCGGCAATCGTCATCAGCGCCACATCCTTGAGCGACGTTTCTGAAATGGCCATGGTGCCCGACAGGGAGTGCAAGATGCCGACCTTGATCGTATCGGCGGCCAGGGCTGCCTGCATATAAGTGGACGTGGCCAGGGCGAATGCGCCGGCGGCGGCCGCTTTCAGGATGATGCGTCGTGACATGGGGACTCCTGTGATGGGTTCGTGGGGTCGAGCTGGGCCTGCCATGTTGTTAAAGCAGAATGCGTGCCAGCGCCTACAGCTGTCCGCCATGGTGCACGCGGCGCTCGCCGCACGAAAAAAAACCTGGCTGCACAAGGACTGTGCAGCCAGGTTTCAAATTGCCGTAAAACGGTGCGCCGGAGGCTTTAATCCTTGCGCGGCAAGCCTCTCAAGCGGCGCCAGCCCTTGCGGCCCAGCGGGAACAGCAGCACGAAAGCGATCAGCCACGGCAGGATGTAAGCCATGGCCGTGATGGCGTTGGCCACGCCTTCCGACAGGTTGTCCGTGAAATTGCCCAACGCACGCTTGACGGGCCGCCAGAACGATTGCTTGCCTTCAGCGCTGATCATTACGTTCAGCAAGTCCGTGTCGATGCGCTGCATTAATAGCGCATTGGCCGCCGTCGCCTGCTCCAGCTCCACTTGCACGTTGGCCAGCTCCTTCGTCACCTTGATCAGGGCGTCGACGTTCGCGCCAGAGCGCTTTTCCAGGTCTTGCAGCTGCGCCTGGTACTGTTTCAGCATCTCCAGGCGCTTCTTGCTGTCGAGCACAGGACGGCCCAGGTCTTCCACCTTGGTGCCCTGGCTGGTGACGTCGCCATCGGCCGCGACCAGCGCGACGAGCTTTTTGATGCCGGCCGGCTTGGCGCGCATGCTGATGCGCGCATGCACGTAGCGGCCGCTGTCGAGGCTGGAATCGAGCAGCAGACAGCCGTTTTCCGTATCGGCCTTGCAGGCGGCGACCACTTTTTCATACAGGGGCCGCACTTGCGCCTCGCTCGTATCGACGCTGACATTGTGTTCATAGGCAAGAAACTCGCTGCCTTTTTCCTTGCCATCGAGACGCGCGGCGCTCGATTGCCCGCCGCTCTCGCCCTTGCCGCCGCAACCGGCCAGCAACATCAGGCCGAACAGACCAAGATACACTTTTTTCATGATTTCTTTCTTGAAATTATTTTTTCAGCGGCAACAATTCGATATCGGGCAAGTGCGCGGCCACGTCCTGCACCGTGGCATGGCAGGTCAGCGAGGCGATCACCTGGGGCAGCGGTGCCGGCCAGATTTCCGGCAGATCGCGCTCTTCCGGCGCCAGCACGGGAAAGGCCAGCTGTTCCTGCGGCGGCGTGAAGGCGGCCGCGACACCAGGCTTGTTGCCGCGCGCATCGATGCGGTACCAGCCAACATCCTGCAGATACACGGCGTTCAAGCCATGCAGGCAAAACGGCGGGCCCGCTTCCCCCACGGCCAGGCGCTGGTAGCACAGGCCAGCGGGGATGCCGTTGGCGCGCAGCAGCGCGGCCAGCAGATGGCTCTTCGCATAGCAATAGCCCGTGCCGTGTTGCAAGACGTCGGACGCGCGGCAGGTGACGGGATTGCGCTGGTAGTCCCAGCTGTGGGCGACTTCGTCGCGCACGAAGGCAAAGCAGCGGGCCGCGATGGCGGCGTCGCCTACGGCGCCTGCCGCCAGTTCGGCCGCCTTGGCGCGCACGGCCGGATGATCGCTATCGATATACAGGCTGCTGGCTAGATATATGGAAAAGTCGGGGGAAAAGTCGGTAGACATGGCATAAAGGCAATGCGAAAAGATAATGCGCGATTTTAGTCGAAGCGGCGCAACATTCAGTGTTTGTTTGCGCAGGAACAAAGAAAATCCACGCCTCAGGCTCGCTGCGCGGGGGCCGGTGACTTTGGCGCCGGCCCGGTAGCTGGTATCATGCGGGCAAACGCAGCCGGCCATATTGGCGCGGCACATGCACTACCCTGCGAAGCGGCCCCGCCACCGGGCGCGCCGCCGACGCCTCCCTACAGATCAGAGAAACGAGTTCCCTATGAGCACCTCATCGTCCCACCCATCGTTCTGGCGCCGTGTCCCGCTGGCCTTCGGCGCCTTCTTCAGCACCCTGTCGGACGCCGCCTATGCGGCCCGCGTGGAAAAGCTGTCGCTGCCCGAGGCCGCGCCGGTAGCGCCCGTAGCCCCTGCTCCGGCGCCCGTGCCGACGCCGGCAGCCGCCCCCGTCATCTTGAAGGAAGCGACACCGGACGCGGCCCTGCAATTGCTGGCCCTGCTGCAACGCGAAGCGCGCTTGATCGACTTTACCCAGGAAAACCTGGGCAGCCATGCAGATGCCGACATCGGCGCGGCCGCCCGTGTCGTGCATGAAGGCTGCGCCAAGGTCATGCGCGAATACTTCACCATCGACGCCGTGCGCCAGGAAGCCGAGGGCAGCCGCATCGTGCTGCAGGAAGGTTTTGATTCCGCGCAAGTACGCCTGACGGGCAACGTGGTCGGTTCCGCGCCGTTCACGGGCACCCTGAGCCACCGCGGCTGGCGCGCCTCGAGCGTGCGCCTGCCGAAACTGAGCGAGCAACACGACGCCGCCATCCTGGCGCCAGCCGAGGTGGAACTGTGAGCGATCAAGCCAACAACACCCCGCGCTACGCCATCGGCATCGACCTGGGCACCACCCACAGCGCCCTGTCATATGTGAACCTGGTCGAGAGCGACGGCGAAAAGTCCAGCCACGGCGTGCTGAAAGTGCCGCAACTGTCGGCACCGGGCACCGTCGAAGAATTGCCGCTGCTGCCGTCCTTCGTTTACCTGCCGCACGCCGACGAAGTGGCGGCGGGCGACTTGGCCCTGCCCTGGGTCACCGAGGAAGCCGAAGCGCCGTTCGTCGTGGGCGAAATGGCCCGCAGCCGCGGCGCCACCACGCCCATCCGTCTGGTGTCGAGTGCGAAAAGCTGGCTGTGCCACCCGGGCGTGGACCGCCGCGCGGCGATCCTGCCGAACGACGCGCCGGCGGAAGTGGCGCGCATCTCCCCGATCACGGCCGCCACGCGCTACCTGACGCACTTGCGCCAGGCCTGGGACAACGCCCACCCGCAAGCGCCGTTCGCCGAGCAGGAAATCACGGTGACGATACCCGCCTCGTTCGACCCGGCCGCGCGCGAGCTGACGATGGAAGCGGCGCAGGCGGCCGGCTACACCTCATTGACCCTGCTGGAAGAGCCGCAGGCGGCCCTGTACAGCTGGATCCAGACCAGCGAAGGACGCTGGCGCAAGGAAGTCAAGCCGGGCGACATCATCCTGGTCGTCGACGTGGGCGGCGGCACCAGCGACTTTTCGCTGATCGCCGTGCTCGAGCGCGACGGCGTGCTGGAACCGCACCGCGTGGCCGTCGGCGAACACATCCTGCTCGGCGGCGACAATATGGACCTGGCGCTGGCCCACCTGGTGGCGCGCAAGCTCGCCGCCAACGGCACCCAGCTCGATGCCTGGCAAATGCGCGCACTCACTTATGGCTGCCGCAGCGCCAAGGAAAGCCTGCTGGCCGACAGCGGCCTCGATGTGGCACCGATCGTCGTGCCCAGCCGCGGCTCGAAGCTGATCGGCGGCTCCATCCGCACGGAACTGACGCGCGCGGAAGTGTCCACCTTCATTCTCGACGGCTTCTTCCCGCAGGTGGAAGCGTCGAGCCGCCCTGCCGTGCGCACGCGCGCCGGCCTGACGCAACTGGGCTTGCCGTATGCGCAGGACGCGGCCATCACGCGCCACCTGGCCGCCTTCCTGGGCCGCCAAGTGGCGGCGACCAGCGAACTGGAAGGTTTTGCGGGCCGCCAGGCGGAAGGCGCCAGCTTCTTGCATCCGACGGCCGTGCTGTTCAACGGCGGCGTCTTCAAGTCCGACTTGCTGGTGCAGCGCATCATGGCCACCGTCAACGACTGGCTGTACATGGAAGGCGCGGAGCCGGCGCGCATGCTGGCCGGGGCCGACCTGGACCTGGCCGTCGCCCGTGGCGCGGCCTACTACAGCTACGTACGGCGCGGCCACGGCGTGCGCATCCGCGGCGGCACGGCCAGCGCCTTTTATGTGGCCATCGAATCGGCCATGCCCGCCATCCCCGGCATGGAACCGCCGATCCAGGCCCTGTGCGTGGCGCCGTTCGGCATGGAAGAAGGCAGCGAGCTGGAACTGCCGGGCCAGCAATTCGGCCTCGTCGTGGGCGAACCCGTGCATTTCCGCTTCTTCGCCTCGTCCACGCGCCGCAACGACCAGATCGGCGACTTGCTCGACTTCTGGGGTCCCGATGAATTGCAGGAGCTGAGCGAAATCCAGGCGACCCTGTCCGCCGAAGGCCGTCAGGCCGGCGACGTGGTGCAAGTCAAGCTGCACGCCAGAGTGACGGAAGCGGGCACCCTGGAGCTGCTGGCCGTTTCCCCTGACGGCGCCGAGCGCTGGAAGGTGGAATTCGACGTGCGCGGCGCGCCGCAGCAATAAACATGGGCAACGCTGCGGGCAAGCCGGCCTTCCTGGTCGGCATCGACCTGGGCACCACCAACACGGTGGTGGCGTACGCCAATGCGGCCAAAGCGGCAGATGGGCAGGCGGACATCGAGCTGTTCGCCATCGAGCAGCTGGTCGCGCCCGGCGAAGTGGGCGCACGCCCCCTGCTGCCGTCCTTGCGCTACCACCCCGCCGCCGGCGAACTGGCGGCGGGCGACTTGCCGCTGCCGTGGCCGCAGCAGGACGTTGAGCATGCCGTGCTGGGCGCCTTCGCGCGCCAGCTCGGCGCCCAGGTGCCGGGCCGGCTGGTCACCAGCGCGAAGAGCTGGCTGTCGCATGCGAACGTGGACCGCCAGGCGCCGATTTTGCCGTGGGGCGCCGATGCCGACGTGGCCAAGGTCTCGCCCGTGGCGGCCAGTGCCAGCTACCTCGCCTACGTGCGCGCCGCGTGGAATCACCGCTTCCCGCACGCTCCCCTGGAACAGCAGGAACTGGTGCTGACCATTCCCGCCTCGTTCGACGAGGGTGCGCGCGCACTCACATTGGCAGCGGCGCGCATGGCGGGCTTGCCCACCTTACGGCTGGTGGAAGAGCCGCAGGCCGCCTTTTATGACTACCTGCACCGCCGGCGCGCCACCCTGCGTGCTGACCTGGCACAGACGCGCCGCATTCTGGTGTGCGACGTGGGCGGCGGCACCACCGATTTCAGCCTGATCGACGTGGCCTTCGATGACGACGGCGCACCGCAGCTCACGCGCAGCAGCGTGGGCAACCACCTGATCCTCGGCGGCGACAATATGGACCTGGCGCTGGCCCACCTGGTGGAAACGCGCATGGCGGCAGGCAGCGAAGGCGGCATGAAACTGTCTGCCGCACGCTTGTCACAACTGATGGAGCGCTGCCGCGCCGCCAAGGAATTGCTGCTGTCGAGCGACGCGCCCGACAGCGTCACCGTGACCCTGCTGGGCGCGGGATCGCGTTTGATCGGCGGCAGCCGTTCCGCCGACGTCACGCGCGAGGAAGTGGCAGCCCTGGTGGTCGACGGCTTCTTCCCGAAGGTGGAACTGGGCGACACGGCGAAAAAGGGCCGCGCCGGCATCGTCGAATTCGGCCTGCCGTATGCGCAGGACGCGGCCATCACGCGCCACCTGGCCAGCTTTTTGCAACAGCACCAAGGGCCACTGCCCGACACCCTGCTGCTCAATGGCGGCGTGTTCCG
Source organism: Janthinobacterium sp. HH106 (assembly GCF_001758725.1). Lineage (NCBI taxonomy): Bacteria > Pseudomonadati > Pseudomonadota > Betaproteobacteria > Burkholderiales > Oxalobacteraceae > Janthinobacterium > Janthinobacterium sp. HH106. The sequence goes on from NZ_LRIC01000045.1 coordinate 85,756, forward strand.
CGCCGACGCGCTGGCGCGCCGCTTGGCCGAGACGCTGGCGCACTGGCGGGGCCAGCCCCTCACCATCCTGCACAACGATAACCCCGACGTGGCCGTGGCCCGTGGCGCCGTCGCCTACGCGCTGGCGCGACGGGGCCAGGCGCCGCGCATCGGCGGTGGCTCGCCGCGCAGCTATTTCCTCGTGCTGGGCGAGGCGGGCAAGGACCATCGCGCCGTCTGCATCCTGCCCCGCGGCAGTGCCAGCGGCGAGGAAATCCGCCTGACGGAGCGCCTGTTCGCGCTGCGCCTGGGCCGGCCCGTGCGCTTCCACCTGGCCACTTCCCTCTTTGAGTCGGGCACGCCGCCCAAGTTGGGCGAGATCGTCGACCTGAACGCCGGAGAATACTTGCGCCTGCCGCCGCTGGCCAGCGTGCTGCACGCCAGCGACGGCAATGACAAGCGCGAGATCACCGTGCAGCTGGCCACCGTGATGACGGAAGTGGGCACCTTGGAAGTGCACTGCGTGGCCGAAGCCGATGCCGACCAGCGGTGGCTGCTGGAATTCCAGTTGCGTGGCGAGGAGGAAACGCAGGCCGACACGTCCAGCGTGCCGCCGCGCGTGAAGGAAGCGGCCGAGAAGATCGAGCGCATCTTCGGCGGCAAGGCGCAAAAGGTCGAGACCAAGGAAGTGCGCCAGCTGCGCCAGCACCTGGAACGGGGACTGGGCGGGCGCGAAAGCTGGGATACGCCCTTGCTGCGCCAGCTGTTCGACGCCCTGATGCTGCGCGCCCGTGGCCGGCGCCGCTCCGCCGAGCATGAGCGGGTGTGGCTGAATCTGGCCGGCTACTGTCTGCGGCCCGGTTATGGCGATGCGCTCGACCCGTGGCGTATCGAGCAGCTGTGGGCCCTGTTCGACGCGGGCGTCCAGCATCACAAGGACAACCAGGTGTGCGCCGAATGGTGGACCCTGTGGCGCAGGGTCGCCGGCGGCTTGAGTTCGGAGCAGCAGCTGCGCCTGCTCGACGACTTCGCCTTCAACCTGCAAGCCGATGCGGCCCAGCGCGGCAGCCGCCCCGTCACCCTCGTCAACGGCAGCGACGACGACATGCTGCGCATGGGCGCATCGCTCGAGCGCATCCCCGGCGCCTACAAGGCCGAAGTGGGCGCCTGGCTGATCAAGCGCCTGCAAAAGGCTGATAAAAGGGGCGAAGCGGCGGACACAAATACCCTGTGGGCGCTGGCCAGGGTCGGCGCGCGCCAGCCCTTCCACGGCAGCGCGCACGAAGTGGTCGACAGCGACACCGTGGCCGACTGGCTGCACGTGCTGCTGGCGCTGGACTGGAAAAAAGTGGAACCGGCGGCGTTTGCCGCCGCCCACCTGGCGCGCATGACGGGCGACCGCTCACGCGACATCGCCGACGACCTGCGGGCCACCATCCTCGCCCGCCTGAAAGCGGTGGGCGCACCGCCCCTGTGGCAAACGATGGTCAGCGAAGTGACACAGCTGGATGAAACAGCTACCCGGCGCATGCTGGGCGAGGCGCTGCCGCCGGGCTTGAAGCTGATCGGCTGAAACCATGGCTCACGTAGGTCGGATTAGCGTAGCGTAATCCGACAATGCCACTATCATCCAAAAATAGGGCAATGGCGCGGCAGTGCGCTCGCCGACAGAATGCCGCGTCCTTGAGCGGCAACGACACGTCGGATTACGCCCGCCGGGCTAATCCGACCTGCTCGCCTTCCCTCCAGGCTCCTCCTCCTCGCTGCGCGAGCCCCGATAGCGCGGCAAGCCATCGGCCAGCTTCACCCACTCCAGCTGCGTGCCCGTATAGATATGGCTGTGCGGCGGCAGCTGTTCGGGATTGTCCAGGCTGCAGGTAGTCACGTCGACTTCATCGGGATAGGCACTGTCTTCAAAGGTCAGCTGCGTGCCGCAGCGGGGACAAAAGCTGCGCGTGCCATGGACGCTGGACGCATACGACATGGCTTGCCCCTGCCGCCAGCGAAAGTTCGCCCGTGGCACGCTGAACCAGGCGACAAACGGCGCGCCCGACGCGCGGCGGCACACGGAACAGTGGCAGGCGCTTTGATGAAAGCTGTCCGCGCCAGCGTCATAGCGGACCTCGCCGCACAAACATCCTCCCGTCAGCATGGCATCCTCCTGCAATATGAAAAAGGCGCCCAGTTTAGCGCCGCCGCGGCGCCACGGTTTGCGCTAGATCACGGCGACGATCAACAGCAGCAGCGCCAGCGGCGCCTGCACCAGCACGATGCCCGGATGCGTGCGGCGCAGCTGGGCCCATACGGACAGGCCCGGCACTTCCTCGTGCGGGTGGTGGGCTTCGTCGCGCAGCGACATCGCGTGCAGGAACATGCCGGCGATCAGGGGCCCGGGATTGACCCACCAACCCTGCTCAAGCAAGCCGCGCGACAGGTAGATGGCCAGCGCGCCGATGGCGAACGGCGAAGCCCACACCAGCGCCAGCATCAGGCGGATGCCATAGAATTCCGCCACGGTGCCCACGCGGTGCAGGCGGCTGAAATCGTGGTCTTCCATGCGCTTGTCGATGGCCAGCTCGGCGCGGCCGTACAGGGTCCACAGGCCGCCGAACAGGCAGCCCAGCAGCACGCCGATGACGATGTCGGCCGCGAACACCACGTATTTATTCACGTCGGCCGTGCCGATGCCCAGCGACGTGTGGGCAGCCGCGTGCAGGTGCAGGCCGGCCTGCTCGCCTTCGGCCGTCGTATAGCGGTCGCGCACGTCATAGGTGCTGCCGATATACACGACGTTCTTGCGTAGTGCATTCGCCGCTACGCCGGCCTGCCCATCGATCAGTTGTACGCGCGTGCGCGTGGAATTCAGGAAGGCCGGCGCCACGGCGGCCGGGTGAAACGGCGCGGTGACGGCGTTCTGTTCCGCCGCCGCCCTGGCGTCGCCGTGGATGACGGGTTCGAACGCCCAGCGCGCCAATTCCTTTTCGCTGCCCGTGCGCTGCGCCAGCTGGCACACGCGGCCGGCCAGCGCCACCACTTCCTTTTGCTCGGACAGGATGGCCGGCATGGGCTGCTTCTGCTCCTGCTCGTCGGCGCCATGCGCCAGCTCGAAGGCCACGGCCGCCAGCACGGGGCTTTTCAGCTCGATGCGCGTGACGGCACCCATGCGCTCGCGGATCTGCGGGCTGGCGAAGTGGATGCCGGCCGCGCAGCGCGCGCGTATCCATGTCAGGTTCGCGTTCCGGTCCGATTGCTCGGGCAGGATCAGCACCAGTTGCCGGTCGTCGGCGGCCAGCCGGTCGAGCAAGCGGTCGAGCGGCCGCTCGCCATCCTTGTGCTGTTCATACACGGCCGGCGCCAGGTCCAGGTCGATGGCCAGCACCTTGCTGCCGCGCGCTGCGGCGCTGGCGATCACTTGTTCCAGGCGCGTGCGTTCCAGCGGTTCGCGCTCGTCGAACACCTGTTCGAACGCGGGCTGGTCTATTTCGATGATGCCGGGCCGGTAGGCGGCGCCCGGGTCCTTGCCCCGGTTCAGCAGTTGCCCCTGTTCCGCGCTGGCGCGCAGCATGGCCGCATCGAGCCATTCGAGCACGTGAAAACCTTCCAGCACCAGCATCAGCGCGGCGATCAGGCTGGCGCCGATCACGTGATGCAGCAGATGCGTGCCCGTCAGCTTGAAGGCCGAGCCCAGCTGGGCGACCGGCCACAGCAGGCGCCGCCACAGCGGGGGGCGCGGTTGGTCCGGCTGGCTGGTTTCCACGGTGCGTTCCCTTCGCGTGCGTTGCATGAATTATCATTCAAGCAACAAATGATGACGAAAGGATAGTATATTGCAGTTGTGCCCGTTCAGCCGCACTGCTGGCAACCTACTTCGGCTTGGCCAGCAGCAGCTTGCCCAGCGCTTCGAAGGCCGGCGTGGTGGTCGGGTCGTTCGCCGCATTGGCCGCCGTCGGCGTCGAGGCGAAGCGCACGATCACCATTTCCGCCTTCGGATCGACATAGATGCGCTGGCCGTACACGCCGCGCGCCATGTAGGCGCCATGGTCGTTATGCGTGACCCACCACATGTCGCGGTAGCTCCAGCCCTTGAGCAAATCGTAGCCGCCCTTGGCGAACAGCTGCTTGTCGCCGCCGCGGCGGATATCGTCGACGGCTGCCTTGGGCAGAATCTGCTGGCCGTTGTAGCGGCCATCGTTGCGCAGCATTTCGCCGAAGCGGGCCAGGTCGCGCAAGCCCGCATTCAAGCCGCCGCCGGCAAACGGCGTGCCCGTCGAATCGACCGTCATGTAGGCATCCTGCTCGGCGCCCAGCTTTTGCCAGACATGCTCGGACAGGTAGTCGTTGACGTTCTGGCCCGTGACACGGGCGATGATCCAGCCTAGCACGTCGGAGTTGACCGTGCGGTAGCCGAACGCCTCGCCATGCCGGCCCTCGTGCCGCACCGTTTGCAGGTACTCGAAATAGCTGCGCGGCCCCGTGTAATCCTTGGGCTTGGGCAGCGGGCTGCCGGCCGCCGCGTGCTGCCACACTTCCGCTTTCGGGTCCGCATAATCTTCGCTGAATTGCAGGCCCGTGGTCATGTCCAGCACCTGGCGCACGGTGGCGTCGCCAAACGCGGACTTGGCCAGTTCCGGCACGTAATCGGCCACTTTTTTGTCCGGATCGAGCTTGCCTTCGGCCACCAGCGCCGCGCCCAGGGTGCCCATGACGGACTTCGTCACGGACATGGCGCCATGCTGGCCGCTTTCCTTCAACACGCCGAGGTAACGTTCATACACGATGCGGCCCCGGTGCAGCACCACGATGCCGTCCGTGTAGTTGGCACCCAGCGACTGTTCCCAGGTCATCGTTTCCTGCGCCCCCAGCGGGGTGAAACGCAGGCCGTCGATATCGTTGCGCAGCGCGCGTTTCAAGGGCACGGGTGCCTTCAAGCCGCGCGATACGTCCACCGTCGGCATCAGCTGGCGGAAGTGCGACACGCTCCAGCGCAGCTGCGGGAAATTGAAATAGCTGCCATCGTCGAAGCGGATGATTTTATCGGCCGGCGGCGGCGCGCCCACCATCCATTTCAATGCGGCCGGATCGCTGGCGGCCGCTGACAGCGGCACCGTCGTCTCTGCCGCGTGGGCGCCGGCGGCCAGCGCCAGGCAGGCGGCGGCCAGGGCCAGGCGTTTCATGCTGGGAAAATCGTTCATGCGATGCTCTCCTTGATAGACAGAATATTTAATAAACCCATACCACGTTCGCCAGCCATCCCGTCCAAGTCCTGGCCTGCCCGTTCACCAGCTGGTTCACGCCCGACTGCGCGAACGAGGCGCTGAAGCCCAGGGTCAGGTAGGTATTCGGGTTCACCACGCGCACGTATTTGACGAAGACGTCGTTGGCCAGCATCGGGCGCAGCACGCCGGCGATCACCACGGGCGCGCCGCCCGGCACGTCGAGGCGCGTGGCCTGGCCGAACTGCAGCGGGCTGCCCATCTGGTTGGCCCGCACCTGGGCCAGGTAGGCGGTCACGGTGTCCTTCGGCGTCGGGTGCAGCTCGATGGTGGCCTGCAGCGCATTCACGTTGGCATTGACGAAGACCCAGGTCGCCTTGCTGCCCGAAGCCCAGGCGCCCGGCGTGCCTTCGAAGAACAGCGGATCGAAGCGCTCATTGCGCGCCGTGCGCGGATCGTCACCGGAAAAGCTCTGGTAGCCAAGCGTGAACTTCGGCGTCCACGCCACGTCGGGCAGCGAAAAGCCCCCTTCCGTGCGCCAGCCCCAGGCCCGCATCGGCTCGCGCGTATTCCACTCGCGCGCGGCATCGACGCCGAACCAGCCTTTCGACAGCACGGTGGGCAGCACGGGAACGCGCGCGTAGCCATACACGAACTGCAAGTCCTTGCGGCCGTCAGGCACGGCCAGCGGTGCGCCGATGCCGCCTGGCGCCGCCTGCGGATACGCCGCATGCGAACGGGGCACCTTGCCATACGCGACGCCGGCCTTGCGGTCGTTCGCGGGCGCGTAGCTGACGTCAACGCCGACGACGCGCGTGCCGCTATCGTTGTCGGGATTTTCATTCGGGTCGAGATAAAACGCCTGGGCGCTGAACGCGTCCTGGCTTATTCTGGCCACCACGGAATTCTGGAAAGCCTTGCGCGGCCCCAGTTTCAGCGCGCCGCGGTCAAAGCCGTTCGAGCCGCCATTGGCGATCAGCATGCCGGTACCCAGCGTGAAATTCTGCGCGCCGGCCGACACATCGACCATGGCGCGCGTGCCGCCGAGCGGCATGCGGATGCCGGCGACGAATTCCTCGATCGAGATGCGGCCCGTGTCGCCCGCGCCAAACGGATCGTGGCGCAAGGTGCCCGAGCCGACGGCGGACACGCGCGCATACAGCTGCTTGCCGTCGCCCACGTTGCGCTTGAAACCGAGCGCCGGCTTGACATAGAACTCGTACCAGTAGGGATTGAAATCGAAGCCGGGATTGCGCGCCGGCGTATTCGACAGCTTCCAGAACAGATTGCTCTCGCCGGCCACCTGCACGCCCGCTTCCACGGAACGCATCATGTGCCAGCCGGCGGCCATGGCCGGTTCAACGGCGGCGCGCCGGGCTACCTCTTTTTCCATGCTGCTCTGGCCATCGGGATCGAGCTGGCCGGCGGCGGCGCAGGCGGCGCTCCAGCCCAGCAGGGCCAGGACGAGTGAGCTGCGCACGGGGAACATCGCTTGCGTTGTCATAGGTATCCCTTGCGATAGCTGACCTCAGATTTGAACGGATGTTATCAGAGATGCTCTTTTTTATTGTTGTAAAGCATCCTATTGTGCGGCGCCAGGCGTTGAGACGAACGTCTCACGGCAGCCGATGCTGCAGCGCAGGATGCGCCATCCGGGGCTTCGTGCTACAAACGAAATACCATAAAGCAGATACCGAGATACCGGAGAGCGCCATGCCCTACGTCCGCCAGACCAGCCATATCGAGCGCGTGCGCGACCTGATCGCCGGCCGCGTCGTCAATCCTGGCGCCGATACGGCCAGGCTGGCGTCGTCGTACCGGCGCTCGCTGGACGACTACCGGCTCGATCCCGCCTCCACCACGGGGCCGCGCATCCTGACGGGCGCCGAACTGCGCGCCATCCAGCAGTCCGAGGAAAATTTTCTGCGCTCCACGGGCCAGTGCCTGCCGCGCCTGCACGCCATGGTGCGCGAAGCGGGCTACTGCGTCATCCTGGCCAATGCGCGCGGCGTGACGATCGACTACGCGGTCGACACGGACCAGCGCAAGGATTTCAAGAAGGCGGGCCTGTACCCGGGCTCGTGCTGGTCGGAAGAGGAAGAAGGCACGTGCGGCATCGCCTCCGTGCTGCTCGACCAGGAAGCCATCACCGTGCACAAGACCGACCACTTCCGCGCCGCCTTCACGGGCCTGACCTGCAGCGCCGCCCCCATCTTTTCACCGCACGGCGACTTGATCGGCGTGCTCGATGCCTCGGCCTTGAATTCGCCCGATGCGCGCGACAGCCAGCGCCTGGTCAAACAGCTGGTGCGCCAGGGCGCGACCCTGATCGAGGACGGCTTTTTTCTCACCTCCTATGGCCATTGCTGCATCCTGCTGGCGCACCGCAACCGCCACTTCGTGGAAGTGCAGCCGGAGATGCTGCTCGCCATCGACGAGCATGGCGACATCGTCGCCGCCAACCGCTGCGCGCGCGACGTCATCGGGGGCCTGGACGCCCTTCCCCGCCCCGTCGCCGAGGTGCTGGAAGTGCGCGCCGAACGGCTGTTCGATGCGCGTACCGGACACAATTTGCTGTCACTGCGCCTGGCCGGCGGCGGCACCTGGCTGCACGCGCGCGTGCGCGCGCCGCTGCGCCAGGCCAGCGCGCGGGTACGCATCAAGAACGCGGCCCCCGTGACGCAGGACGCGCCGGCCTGCACGCCGCCGGAGCTGGCCGAGCGCACGCGCATCGTCAACGCCATGAACGCCGCCAAGTGGCGCCCGCTGCAGGCGGCCGCCATGCTGGGCGTCTCGCGCGCCACCCTGTACCGGCGCATCAAGCAGCTGCACATCGTGCCGCCGCACCGCCAGTAAGGCATACGGCACGCTGAGATTTCCGTCTCACATTCCGCCATGCTGCGCTGCGGAATGCGGGGCTGGAACGCCAGTGTTACAACATCGTCAGCGGCAACACAGCCGCATCCCATCATAAAGTCAGCAGACTTGGAGGAGACACGATGCAAACCGAAATCAACCCGCACGACTTGGCCGTGGCCGGCATCCTGGAGCAGCTCGAAGGCTGTCTTCGCGCCAGCGACGGCACGGGCGCCGCACAGCTGTTCGAACAGGATGGCTACTGGCGCGACCTGGTGCTGTTTACCTGGAACCTGAAAACCCTGGAAGGCCGCGGGCAGATCGCCGCCATGCTGGCCGCCCAGCTGGGCGCCGTGCAGCCGGTTGCCATCCGCATCGCCGACGGCGAACATGCGGTGGAAGCGGGCGGCGTGGTGCAAAGCTGGATCACGGTGGAAACGAACGTGGCGCGCGGCGTGGGCTTCATCCGCATCCGCGACGGCAAGATCTGGACCCTGCTCACCACCATGAGCGAATTGAAGGGTTTTGAGGAAGCCAAGGGCCGCCGGCGGGCCATGGGCGCCGAACACGGGGCGCGCACCAACCGCAGCAGCTGGCTGGAGCACCGCGAACAGGAAGCGGCCGAACTGGGCTACGCGCGCCAGCCCTACTGCGTCATCATCGGCGGCGGCCAGGGAGGCATCGCGCTGGGCGCGCGCCTGCGGCAATTGAACGTCCCCACCATCATCATCGAGAAAAACGCCCGTCCCGGCGACAGCTGGCGCAAGCGCTACAAATCGCTGTGCCTGCACGACCCGGTCTGGTACGACCACATGCCGTACATCCCTTTCCCGGATAACTGGCCCGTCTTCACACCGAAGGACAAGGTCGGCGACTGGCTGGAAATGTACACCAAGGTGATGGAGCTGAACTACTGGGGTTCGACGTCATGCGAATCGGCCAGCTTCGACGAAGCCAGCGGCGAGTGGACGGTGCAGGTGCTGCGCGATGGCCAGCCCGTCACCCTGAAGCCGCAGCAGCTGGTGCTGGCGACGGGCATGTCGGGCAAGGCGAACATGCCGAAGTTCAAGGGCATGGACGTGTTCCAGGGCGAGCAGCAGCACTCGTCGCAGCATCCGGGACCGGACGCGTATGCCGGCAAGAAGGTGGTGGTCATCGGCGCGAACAATTCCGCGCACGATATCTGCGCCGCCCTGTGGGAAGCGGGCGTGGACGTGACCATGGTGCAGCGCTCGTCGACGCACATCGTCAAGTCCGATTCCTTGATGGACCTGGCGCTGGGCGACCTGTATTCGGAACGGGCGCTGGCGGCCGGCATGACCACAAACAAGGCCGACCTGACGTTCGCCTCGATCCCATACAAGATTTTGGCCGACTTCCAGAAGCCCGTCTTCAAGGCCATCCGCGAGCGCGATGCGGACTTTTATGCGCGCCTGGAAGAACGCGGCTTCATGCTCGATTTCGGCGACGACGATTCGGGCCTGTTCATGAAATACCTGCGCCGCGGCTCCGGCTACTACATCGACGTGGGCGCCTCCGAGCTGGTCGCCGAGGGCAAGATCAAGCTGAAAAGCGGGGTCGGCGTGCAGGAACTGAAAGCCCATTCCATCGTGCTGTCCGACGGCACGGAGCTGCCCGCCGACCTCGTGGTGTACGCCACCGGCTACGGCTCCATGAACGGCTGGGCGGCCGACCTGATCTCGCCCGAGGTGGCGAATAAAGTGGGCAAGGTGTGGGGCCTCGGTTCGGCCACGACGAAGGACCCGGGCCCGTGGGAGGGCGAGCAGCGCAATATGTGGAAACCCACGCAGCAGCAATCGCTGTGGTTCCACGGCGGTAACCTGCACCAGTCGCGCCATTATTCGCAATACCTGTCGCTGCAGCTGAAGGCGCGCATGGAAGGGTTGAACACGCCCGTGTATGGGCAGCAGGAAGTGCATCACCTGGCGTAAAGGCGATGCAACCCATGTAGGTCGGATTAGCGCGGGAAGCGCGTAATCCGACACCTTGTTGGCGGTTCATGTCGGATTACGCGCGGCCTTGCCGCGCTAATCCGACCTTGTATTATTCCCCTCATGCCGTTCGTGGTATTGCGAACGGT
>NZ_LRIC01000046.1:0-23732 GCF_001758725.1 Janthinobacterium sp. HH106
TCCACCGCCAGGCGGCCCAGGCAGATCACGTCCAGCGCGCGGCCCTGGGCAAATTGTGTGGAATTATTCATGGCTATCCTTAAATCGTGACACCGTCGAGTTCACTCATCAGCGTTTGCATTTCCGCACCGCCCGCCATCATGTCCAGCAAGGCATCCTTGCTCACCGTATCCTTGGTAAAGGTGCCCAGCGACTTGCCCCGGTTCAACAACGTGAACGAGTCGCCGACCGGATACGCATGGTGCACATTATGCGTAATAAAGATCACGGAAATACCCCGCTCACGCGCCTTGTAAATCAGTTTCAGCACATTGAACGATTGCTTGACGCCCAGGGCGGCCGTCGGTTCGTCGAGGATCAGCACGCGGGCGCCGAAGTGGATGGCGCGGGCAATGGCCAGGCACTGCTTTTCGCCGCCCGACATCGTGCCGATGGCCTGGTGCGGGTCGCGCACCATGATGCCCATCTCGGCCAGCTTGTCGCGCGCCGTCTCGGCCGCATAGTCGATATCCATCACGGGAACCAGGCCCAGCAGCTTTTTCATCGGCTCGCGGCCCATGAAGAAATTGCGCGCCACGGACAACAGCGGCACCAGCGCCAGATCCTGGTAGACGGTGGCCACGCCCATGTCCAGCGCTTCGCTGGGCGAATTGAAGACGACGGGCTTGCCATCGACCAGGTATTGGCCATCGGTGGGCTTGTGCACGCCGGCCAGGGTCTTGATCAGGGTGGACTTGCCGGCGCCGTTGTCGCCCAGCAAACAATGAACCTCCCCCTCGCGCAACCGCATGGTGATGTTTTGCAAGGCCAGTACGGAGCCGAAGCGCTTGCTGACATTTTCCAGGGCAAGAATATGCTCGCTCATGATTTATCTCGCTTCCGTGACGCGTGAGCGTACAAAGTTATTGAACAGCACCGCGATCAGCAGCATCACGCCGAGGAATACGCGGAACCAGTCCGAATTGATGTTGGTATAAGTGATGCCGATCTGCACCACGCCGAAGATCAGCGCGCCGAAGCAGGCGCCGACGACGGAACCGTAGCCGCCCGTCAGCAAGGCGCCGCCGATGACGGCCGCGATGATGGCTTCGAATTCCTTTTGCATGCCGCGGTCGGCGGCGGCCGAACCCACGTCGCAGACTTGCAAGGTGGCAAACAGGCAGGCGCAGAAGGCCGTGAAGACGAACAGGGAAATCTTGACCTTGCGCACCGGCACGCCCACATTCTTGGCCGCATTGGCGTCGCCGCCCACGGCAAACATCCAGTTGCCGAAACGGGTACGCGACAAGACGAATGCGGCGCCGGCGGCCAGCACCAGCCACCAGGCGATGACTTTCGGCACGCCTTTCACCAGCGGCGAGCCGTCGTCGAGCACGGCGATCCAGCCATGCGCGCCCATCCACTGGAACAGGCCGGTGGCGACGTTGCCGTGAAACAGCAGGCTGGCCAGCCAGTCTTGCGCCGCCAGGTCGCCCACGCCGCTGACGATGGTGCGGTTGGCGAACATGATCGACAGGGCCAGGGTCAGGCCGCGCAGGATGAACAGGAATGCCAGGGTCACGATGAACGATGGCAAGCGCGTCTTGATGACGATATAGCCGTTGAGCCAGCCCAGCGCCATGGAACCGGCGAAGGCGAACAGGATCGCGGCCCACAATGGCCAGTGGAAATAAATCGTCGGGATGGCGATCATCATGCCGGCAAAGCCGATCATGGAGCCGATCGACAGGTCGAATTCACCGGCGATCATCAACAGGCAGGCGCCGATGGCGATGATGCCCAGGTAGGACGCCACTTGCATCCAGTTGACGACGCCATCGAGGTTGAACATGCCGGAATCGCCGGCCGTGATGACGAAGAAGGCAAACACGAGCACCGCGCCGGAAATCGAGGCGAACTCGGGGCGGCCGAAAAACCGTTTGACCCAGCTGGTCGTGCCCACGCGCTCGTCGGCGGCGGCAACTGGCTTGCTGGAGGCGCCGGGAGGCGGAGGAGGATTCATGCCGGGGCTAGCCAGGCTGGATTTGAGCGCAGTCATACGAAGTCCTTTCAGTGATACTTGTTACCAATTCCGATTACTTTCCTGCCAGCATCGCTGGCGCCAGGCGTGTTCCTCCCATGCGCCGCCCGCGGAGGCGGTGCGGCGCTGGGCAACTCCTGGTGGCGACTGTGTGGATTAGCGGTATTGACCGGCGTATTTTTCGACCTTGGCGATGTTTTCCTTGGTCACGAAACCGGGGCCGGAGCTGATGTGGCGCGGGCCGTAGATGGGCGTCAGGCCGTATTCGGCCAGGCGCGCCTGGTATTTCGGATTGGCGATCAGGATTTCCTTGACCTTGGCCAGGTCAGTGATTTTTTGCTGTTTCATGATGGCCATCACGGCAACGGGAATGTAGCCTTGCAGGTAGGGCTGCTGGTCGATGGCGAACTGGATGCTGCCATCCTTGATGCCCTTGGCGATTTCTTCCGACAAGTCGAAGCTGGCGAAGTACATCTTGCCTTTCAGACCCAGCTTCTCGACGGCGCGCATGGCGGCCGGCGCCGAATCCGGTCCCAGCGCCAGCACGGCCTGGGTCTTCGGATTGCTGCGCAGATAGGCGCTGACCTTGCTTTCGATCACGCCTGGGTCGACGCCATTGGTGTCGAGCGTGGACGATTTGAAATCGACGCCGAGCGCATCGGCAAAACCGCGGCAGCGTTCGAACGACGACGCATTCATCGCATAGTGATTCACGCACACGAACGATTTGATGCCCGCTTCCTTGGCGCGCTTGCCGGCGCCCAGGCCCGCGTCATACTCGGGCTGGCCCACGTGCATGATGGCTTTCAACTGTTCGCTTTGCGCCAGGGTGCCTGAATTGATGGTCACGAGCATGATTTTCTTCGCCACGACCGTGCCCAGCGGTTTTTGCAGCACGCTGAAGTCGGCGATGTCGGCGATCAAGCCATCATAGTTGCGCGCGGCCGACTGCTCGATCAGGCGCGCCATGTCGGCCAGGTCGCCATTCGGCGGATTGCGGTAGTCGACGGACACGTTGAAATCTTCACCGGCTTGCTTGATGGCGTTCTTGATGGTATTCCACCAGGAATCGGAGTCCGGCGCATGGCTGACCATGACGAATTTCTCGCCGGCAGCATGGCTGGCGCCCGTGCTCAAACCCAGGCTCAGGCCCAGGCTGGCGATGGCCAGGCACTTCATCAAACCCTTGCTTTTATTGCTATGCATGAATGTCTCCTAGACGGATTAATTTTTATAGTTGCGAGCTTTTATGAAGGGTGTCACCGGCCTGGCCTTGCGGCACGCAAACCGATGCACTGCGCACAGCTTAGGCCACAAAAAAGACAAATGCAATAAAATTTTCAAAATAAATTTAAATAGAAATTCGTTTCTATTTTCAAGATTCCCTCCTATAATTCTCGCCAGAACCAGCCGCACGGAATTGATACGTCATCGCGGCCCAGCAAGCACACCGAGGAAAAAAACCATGGCAGCCACCGCCCCCATCGAACAGCTGATGCAGCACATTGCCGCCGAGTACGACAACCTGTCGCGCCAGTTGAAAGTCATCGCGCAATACATCGAAAAGCACCGGGCCAGCCTGATGCTCGAGCGCATCAGCGACATCGCTGCCGCCTGTGACGTGCAGCCGTCGGCCATCGTGCGTTTCGCGCAGCGCTTCGGCTACACGGGCTTTTCCGAAATGCAGGATGTGTTCCGCCAGGCGTACACGGACCAGGCCGGCGCCACGCCCGACTACCAGCAGCGCATCCGCAAGCTCATTTCCACGCGCGACGCCGCCCTCAGCGCGGGCGACTTGACGCGCGAGTTCGTCGGCGCCAGCCGCGCCGGCCTCGACGACCTGGCAGCCGGACTCGACGACGCCCAGCTGGAAGCGGCCGTCAACCTGCTGCTCAAGGCGGAAAACATCTATGTGATCGGCGTGCGCCGGTCGTTTCCGATCGCCTCCTACATCGCCTACGCGCTCGAACACACGGACAAGCGCGTGCACCTGATTAGCGGACTGGGCGGCATGCACCGCGAACAGATGCGCAGCGTGCGCGAACGCGATGTGGCGATCGCCATCAGTTTCTCGCCTTACGGCAAGGAAACCCAGCAGTGCATCAAGGCGGCGCAGGACAAGGGCGCCAAGGTCCTCGTGATTACAGACAGCAAGCTGGCCCCGCTCGCGCGGGCCGCCGACGCGCTGCTCACCGTCACCGAGGGCAGCGCCTTCGCCTTCCGCTCGCTGACCAGCACCATCTGCCTGTGCCAGGCGCTGTTCATCGCGCTGGCATATAAATTAGAGCTCGACATCGAAGAAATCCACACCCCAGGAGAACATGATGATTGAAGTAGCGTTGTTCGGCGCCGGACGCATCGGCAAAATCCACGCGGCCAACCTGGCTGCCCAGCCCGGCGTACAGTTCAAGTACGTGGTCGACGTCAACCAGGAAGCGGCGGCCGCGCTGGCCGGCCTGCATGGCGGCAGCAGCGCGACTGTCGAGGCGGCATTGGCCGACCCGGCCATCAAGGCCGTCGTCATCGCCTCGAGCACGGACACGCACGCGGACCTGATCCTGCGCTCGGCCGCTGCCGGCAAGGCCATCTTTTGCGAAAAGCCCGTCGATCTGACGATGGACCGGGCACGCGCCTGCGCCGCCGTCGTCAAGGAAGCCAAGGTGCTGTGCATGCTGGGCTTCCAGCGCCGTTACGACCCCACCTTCCATGCCGTCAAGACACGGATTGAAGCGGGAGAAATCGGCACGCCGGAATTGCTGGTCGTCACCAGCCGCGATCCCGGTCCGCCGCCCGTGAGCTACATCAAGGTGTCGGGCGGCATCTTCAAGGATATGCTGATCCACGATTTCGACATCTTCCGCTGGATACTCGACGATGAAGCCGTCAGCGTGCACGCCACGGGCAGCTGCCTCGTCGATCCTGCCATCGGCGAGGCGGGCGACCTCGATACGGCCGTCGTCACCATCCGCACGGCCAAGGGCCGCTTGTGCCAGATCAATGCCTCGCGCCGCGCCGCCTACGGCTACGACCAGCGCTTCGAAGTGCTGGGCAGCGCCGGCATGCTGCAGGCGGGCAACCACAAGCCGACGGAAGTGACGGCCTATGGCTCGGTGAACGTCAGCGTGGACAAGCCGGAAGATTTCTTCCTGGAACGCTACCGCGTGGCTTACGCACAGGAAATGGCGCACTTCTTTGACGCCCTCACCCACGGTACGCCGCTGCGCACCACCGTCCACGATGGCTTGAAGGCGCTGGAACTGGCCGAGGCGGCCACGCTGTCGTGGCGCGAACAGCGCGTCGTCACTGTATAAACCAATAAAAAAATACCTGGAGACACCATGTCATCCCCAACATTAAAAGTCGGCATCGTCGGCCTGGGCCGGCTGGGCCAGCGCCACGCCATCAACCTGGCGCAGCGCGTGCCCAACGCCGAAGTCGTGGCCGCCTGCAGTCCCGTGCCGGCCGAACTGGACTGGGCCGCCAGCCAGCTCGGTGTCACCACCGGCTATGCCGACTACGATGCGCTGCTGGCCCACCCGGGCCTGGACGCCGTCTTCCTCGTCACGCCCACCTCGCTACATGCGGACCAGATCATCGCCGCCTTGCGCGCCGGCAAGCACGTGTTTTGCGAAAAACCGCTATCGCTGGACCTGGCCGACTGCCTGAAGGTGGAAGCGGAAGCGGCGCGCCACCCGCAACTGACCATCATGATCGGCTTCGTGCGGCGTTTCGACACCAGCTATCATGACGCGCAGCAAAAGATCGCACTAGGGCTCATCGGCAAGCCGTATCTCGTGCGTTCGCAAACCTGCGACCAGAACGACCCCAGCGGCGCCTTCATGCGCTTCGCCCCCACCAGCGGCGGCATCTTCCTCGATTGCAGCGTGCACGATATCGACCTGGCGCGCTGGCTGCTGGGCAATCCCGTGCCCAAGCGCGTGTATGCGAGCGGCACCAACGCCATCCACACGGGCTTGCAGGCGTTCGGCGACGTCGACAACGGCCTGGCGACGGTCGAGTTCAGCGACGGCAGCATGGCCAGCTTCATGGCTTCGCGCACCATGGCGCATGGCCACGAAACCCTGACGGAAGTGTTCGGCACGGGCGGCCGCCTGGCTGTGGGCAGCAATCCGCGCCTGAACCGCGTGGAAATTTCGGATGCGCACGGCGTGCGCAACGAGTGCACGCCAGACTTCTATGCCCGCTTCGCCGACGCCTTTCTGATCGAGGCGCAGGAGTTCACGGATGCGGCGCTGGGCCGGCGCACCTTGTCATTGACCTTGCACGACGCGACGGAAGCGACGCGCATCGGCCTGGCCATGACGCAAGCGATGCGCGAAGCGCGGCCCGTGGAGTTCTAAGCGCCCCGTGGACTCAGGCGGCCGGCGCCGGAAATGGACGTTCGGGCTGCCTCGGCTCCACGGCCAGCCGCAAGCCCATGGCATCAAGGATGGCCGTCAAGGTGCTCAGCGAGGGATTGCCCTCGGGCGACAAGGTACGGTACAGCTGGGTAGGATTGAGCTTGGCCGCCTGCGCCACGGCGGGCACGCCGCCAAAGGCGCGCGTCAGCTGGCGCAGCACGGCCAGCAGTTCGCCATGGTCGCCATCGACGAGGATATTGTTAATCAGTTCAAGGGCGAGAGCGGGGTCGTCGCGGTACAGTTCGGCCATCGCTTCGTCATGCGAGCGGTCTCTCGGTGGTTTGCTTGGTTCCTCGTTCATGTCCTCTCTCCTTCCAGTCGTGCCAGCAGGCACAGGCGTATTCGATATCTTTCGGCTGCGTGCGCTTGTCGCCTCCGCACAGCAATAAAATGATCTGCTCCCCGGCAATGGCGTAATAGATACGGTAACCGGCTCCCACATCGATTCGTAACTCCCACACACCATCGTGGCAGAACTTGTGGTCGCCAAAATTGCCGGGAATCATACGCAACACGCGCCGGGCTATGGCCACCCTGGCCGTAGTATCGCGCTGGCGTTTCAGCCATTCCGTATATAAATCCCTGCCCGATGACGTCAGATAGTGCCGGATCTCGTACAGAATATTCGTCCATAAACGAATAAATATCAAGGAAAAAATCACGTAGTTGCATAAAAAAGAAGACCACGCCATCTTGCGGCGAAACCGCATGACGCAGGTGCCGAATGCCGGGATCACTGATGTATATCAAGATGCGTTTCCCCAGTTACTGTAGAGAAATGATGTGGCGCGTACACGCCTCACGCGCATGCTATTGCGCTATACAATAAGCGCTGCCCAACCGCGAAAAACCCTGCCGCCATGACGAATAACGATAGCAACTCCCCTCCCCTTGCCGACGTGGCCGAATGCTACGTCAAGCTGGTCCTGGCCATGGGCCAGCACGATGCCTCGTATGTGGACGCCTATTACGGCCCGCCCGCATGGCAACAGGAAGCGGTAGAACAGCAATTGAGTTTGAGCGACATCAAAGCCGCGACTGACAAGGCGCTGGCCCTGCTGGCCGACGAACCTTGCCTGCGCGCCCTTAACCTGCGCAAGCAGTTGCACGCCGTGCTGGCGCGCGCGGACATGCTGCAAGGCGCACGCCTCGATTTCGATACGGAAAGCGCGCGCCTGTACGACGCCGTCTCGCCCCATCACAGCCGTGCGTACTACGAAGACCTGGTGGCGCAGATCGACGCCCTGCTGCCCGGTCCCGGCACGGTCAGCGCGCGTGTCAACGCCTTGCGCGCGCAACTCGTCATTCCCGCAGACAAGCTGCGCGCCGTCATGGAGGCGGCCATCCGCGCAGGCCGCGAGCGCACCTTGCGCTACATCGCGCTGCCCGACGGTGAAGATTTTGTATTGGAATTCGTCACCGACAAGCCCTGGAGCGGCTACAACTGGTACAAGGGCAACTACCAGAGCGTGATCCAGATCAATACGGACTTGCCCGTGTACATCGATCGCGCCGTCGACCTCGGCTGCCACGAAGCGTATCCGGGCCACCACGTCTACAACGTGCTGCTGGAACGCGACCTGGTGCGCGGCAAGGGCTGGATGGAATACTGCATCTACCCTCTGTATTCGCCGCAATCCTTGATCGCCGAAGGTACGGCCAATTACGGCATCGAACTGAGTTTCACGGATGCGGAAAGGCTGGACTTCGAACAGCAGGTGCTGTATCCGCTGGCCGGCCTGGACCCGGCGCTGGCGCCCCGCTATGCGCAACTCAATGCCTTGCTGGCCAAACTGAGCTACGCCGACAACGACATCGCGCGCCAGTACCTCGAAGGCAGCATCACGCGCGAAGAAGCGCTGGAATGGCTGGTCAACGTGCGCCTGTATCCGGCCGAGAAATCCGCGCAGCGCCTGCAGTTCTACGATGCCATGGGCGCGTACGTCATCAATTACAACCTGGGCCAGGACATGGCGAAAGCCTATGTCGAGCGCCAGGGCGCCACGCGCGAAGCACACTGGGCCGCGTTCCGCGAGCTGATGTCGTCGCCGCGCGTGCCCAGCGCGCTGCTGGCCTGACGCTGCCGCCGGCGCCTTACTGCGCCGGCAGGCGGATGGTCGCTTCCAGGCCGCCGTCGCGGTGGTTGGCCAGGCTCAGCTCGCCACCGTGGGCCTGCACGATGCTGCGCGCAATACCGAGCCCCAGCCCCATGCCGTGCGCATTCTGCTCGCGGCCATGTTCCAGGCGCACATAGGGCTGGAACAGGCTGGCGAACGCCTCCTCGGCCACGCCGGGGCCGTCGTCGCGGATGCGGATGACGATGTGCTCGCCTTCGCGGCGCGCGGACAGGTGGGCCGTCTTGCCGTAAAACAAGGCATTGTCGAGCAAGTTGCCGATGGCGCGCTTGAGCGCCAGGGGCTTGGCCGTCACGCTCAGGCCCGTCTCCACGTAATGCACTTCGTGGCCGGCCAGTTGGGCGCCGCGCACCATGCGCTGCAGCAAGGCGTCGAGCCGCACCTCGGTGGCATTTTCATGGATGTCGCTATCCTTCACGCATTGCAGTGCCCCCTTGACCATCATGTCCAGCTCGTCGAGGTCGTCGTGGAATTCATTGCGCTGCACATCGTCGTCGAGCAGTTCCGTGCGCAGTTTCAAACGCGTGATGGGCGTGCGCAGGTCGTGCGAAATCGACACGAACAGGCGTTCGCGGTCTTCCAGATAACGCTGGATGCGCTCGCGCATGGCGCCAAAGGCGCGCGCCGTCTGCACGAACTCGCGGCTGCCCGTCTGCGGCAGGGGCGGCGGCGTCTCGCCGCGGCCAAAGGCCTCGGCTGCATCCGACAGGGCCGCCAGCGGCCGCGTGGTCCAGCGCACGACGAGGATGGACAGCAGCAGCACGGCCGCCAGCGACAGCGCCTGCAGCAGTACCCGGTCCAGGGTCCAAGGGTTGCTGCTTTGCAAGAAATATGGATTCGGCATCAGCGCCGCCAGGTACAGCCAGTTACCCGGTTCCAGCTCGGCCTGGATCACCAGCACGGGGGCCGGATTCGGTTTCAGCAGCAAGATATGCTGGACCCAGTTTTCCGGCAAGTCGCCGATGCGCGCGCCGCTGTCGGCCACCACCAGGTCGGCCGGCCAGGCGAAGCCCACGCGGTAACCGGCCAGCTGCGGCAAGTCGCTCTTCAGCGCCGCGCCCACGGTCGCCACCACCGTGTCGGCCAGTGCGTGCGGTGCGATTTCGCGGATGGCCAGCGGGCCCTGGTTGACGTTGACAAAGAAGCGCGTGCCGCCCATCTCGCGGAATTGCTGGATCAGGATGGGCCGGTAATTGGCGGGCAGGCTGAGAAAGAAGCGGATGGTGCTGCTGGCGCTGCGGGCCAGGTGCTGCGACGCCATGCGCGCTTCCACGGCCGAGTCGCGGCGCAGTTGCGCGGCCCAGATCAGGTTACCCACCAGTTGCGTGGCCAGCACGCCGGCCACCATCACGACGGACAGGCGGCCCAGCAGCGATGGCGGCAGCAGGCGCTCGAGCAGGCGGCGCGCGCCCCGCTCAGGCATGCGCACTGCTGACGTCGGCCGAGAACACATAGCCGGCGCCGCGCACCGTCTTGATCAGCACGGGTTGCTTGCCATCATCCTTCAGGCGCAGCCGCAGCCGGCTCACCTGCACGTCGAGCGAGCGGTCGAGCGGCCCCGCATCGCGCCCCCGCGTCTGTTCGCACAGCACGCTGCGGTCGAGGATGTCGCCCGGATGCTCGACAAAATAGCGCAGCAGCTGAAAATCGAGGCCCGTCAGCTGCAGCGCTTCGCCATCGGCATCCGTCACCGTGCGTTCCAGCGTGTCGAGCGTGAATCCCACGAAGCGGTAGTAGCGTGGCGGCGCCGCTGCGTCGATGCCCGTGCGGCGGTGGATGGCCTTGATGCGCGCCAGCAATTCGCGCGGACTGTAGGGCTTGGCGATGTAATCGTCGGCGCCCAGCTCCAGCCCCACCACCCGGTCCGTCTCGTCGGAGCTGGCCGTCAGCATGATGATGGGCACGTTCGAGCGGGCGCGCACTACCTTGCACAGGGCAAAACCGTCCGTGTCGGGCAGCATCACGTCGAGGATCACCAGCGAAAGGCTGTCGACGTGGCGGTGGAATTCGGCCAGGAAAGTGGCGCCATCGTGCGCCAGGCTGACCTCATATTGATTCTTTTCCAAATATGCCTTCAACAGCATGCGGGTCTTTTGATCGTCGTCAACGACCAGGATTTTGCGTGACATGGTCTCGTCCTTTTTTATTCAGCACCTGCAACATGCTGCCGATGCGGCGCTGGGCGTCGGCCGTGCTGATCGTCTCGTCCAGGAAATAGCGGTGCACCTCGGCGATGATGGCGTCCTTGCTGGTTTCATCGGTGGCCATGCGGTGCACGAGGCTGGGCGCCTGGAAGGCGGCGCCGCGCGCGAACGCCTGCGCCGAAGCGCGCCCACAGCTGTCCAGGCGCGACAGGTCGGTCTGGCGCAAGGCGGGAATCGAACCCTTTACCTGGCTGTACTCGAGCTGCACGGACGGCGAAGCGACCACCTGCGCCAGCTTTTCCTGCGCGCCCTGGTGCGTGTAGTCGGAAGCGAACATGGCCAGCGTATCGATGCTGTACAGGTGATATTCGCCCGTGTCGGGCGCGGCGGCGCAGCCGAAGACCTCGTCCGTGGCGCGGCCCCAGGCGTTCAGCTCGCCCTTCGCCCAGTCGCCCATGATGTACATGGCCGCCTCGCCATCACCGACCTGGCGCGCCATCTCGGGCCAGCTCTGTTCGCGCAGCGGCGCCGCCATCCATTGCTTGAGCGACCTCAAGCGCTGCAAGGCGTGCCGCAGGCGGGGGTCCGCATACGCCTCGGCTTTCTTGTCGACAAACAGGGCGCGGTAGTAGGCAGGCCCCGATTCGGCCAGCACCAGCGTCTCGAACAGGGTGGCCACTTGCCACGCCTCGCTGCTTTGCGCCAGCGGCGTGATGCCGGCCTGACGCAGCGTGGCGGCCACGCGCTCGAAGTCGCTCCAGCTGCGCGGCACGGCCAGGCCCAGGCGCTGGAAAATCTTGCGGTTGTAAAACAGCGTATTGATGCGGTGGATGCCGGCCGGCACGCCCATCGTATGGCCGCGGTTCTGCAGCAGGCCCCACACGGTCGGATACATGGTTGCGCGCCAGTTGTTGCTGGCGGCGACGCTGTCGAGTTGCAGCAGCAGGCCCAGGTCGCTCCACTCGCCCAGCGTGTAGCCGATCAGCTGCATGACTTCCGGCGAATTGCCGGCCAGCACGCGGCTCTTCAGCACCTTGCCCGCGCCGACGCCGGCGCCGCCCGCGATACCCGCGTCGCGCCACTCGACGCCTTCCTGCGCCAGGCGCGCCACCAGCACGTCGGCCGCGCGGCGCTCGCCGGTCGAGGTCCACCAGTGCAGCACTTGCAGCGGCTCGGCCCGCACGGGCACGCCGGTCCACATCAGTGAGAGCAGTGCCAGTGCCGCCACGCCGCGACGGCGGGCGGCCCCGGCATGGCGGTCGGCGGTGCTGCGCGGTGGCGTCTTCAATGCTGTCCCCTTGTTCTTGTCGCGACAAACTATAGCCCAACTACAAAACAGCAGGTTGGTAATTTAGTCACCTGATTTGTAAAGAAACGTGAGCTTTTGTTGCGCCATCTTGCACGGCGCCCGGGGCGTCCCGCCCGCCCGACGCCCCGCACGGCGCGCCACGGCAGCGGCCAATGGTAAGGAAAGGTAAGCAAGCGCACCTGCGCATTTCAATATTATCCTTTTAAATCAACAAGATAAGAAATGATCGTCAGCGCAATGCCGGGAGCTGGCGTCACATTTCCCCCGATGCTACTGTCCGCCAACTGCAGCGTATCAGGCAGCCAAACAAGACCAACACCAACAAGGAGACATCATGCGATTGCATGCACAAGGCGGCGTGGCCGCGCGCAACACATTGCTGGCCCTGCTGCTGGCCAGCGGCACGGCGCAAGCGGGCACGCTCACCATCGAAAGCTGGCGCGTGGACGACAAGACCCTGTGGGAAACGGTGCTCATCCCCGCCTTCCAGAAAAAGCATCCTGGCATCGAAATCAAGTTTTCGCCCACGGCCCCCACCGAATACGATTCCACGCTGAACGCGCGCCTGAGCGGCGGCACGGCAGGCGACTTGCTCGCTTGCCGCCCGTTCGACGTCTCGCTGGCCCTGTACAAACGGGGCCAGCTGGAAAAGCTCGACGGCAAGGCCGGCATGGAGAATTTTCCCGCCTCGGCCAAGGTGGCGTGGCAGACGGACGATGGCAAGGACACCTTCTGCATGCCGATCGCCTCCGTCATGCATGGTTTCCTGTACAACAAGAAAATCTTCCGCGAACTGAAACTGCAGCCGCCCGCCACGGAAGAGGAATTCTTCAAGGTGCTCGAAACGGTCAAGAAGAGCGGCAAGTATGCGCCGCTGGCGCTGGGCACGGCCGACCAGTGGGAAGCGAACCAGGTGGTGTTTACCAGCATCGGCGCCAATTACTGGAAGGGCGAGGATGGCCGCAAGGCGCTGATCGCGGGCAAGGCCAGGTTTACCGATCCGCAATTCGTCGCCGCCTGGGAATATGAAGCCCGGCTGGGCAGCTATCTGTCCAAGGGCGCCAGCGCGCAAACCTATGGCGACAGCCAGAACCAGTTCGCGCTGGGCAAGGCCGCCATCTACCCGTCCGGCTCCTGGGACATCGCCTACTTCAAGCAGGACCCGGAGCTGGAACTGGGCGCCTTCAACCCGCCCGTGCGCAAGGCCGGCGACAAGTGCTATATCTCCGACCACACGGACATCGGCATGAGCGTCAACAAGAAGTCGAAGAACAAGGAAGACGCCTACAAATTCCTCGCCTGGCTCGGTTCGCAGGAATTCGCCGACATCTACACCAACAAGGTGACGGGCTTCTTCTCGCTGTCGAACCATTTGATTTCCATCAAGGATCCGCTGGCCAAGCAGATGAACGGCTGGCGCGCCAGTTGCGCCTCGACCATCCGCCTGAACGCGCAAATCCTCAACCGGGGCGAACCGAGCATGGAAAACGAGCTGTGGAACGTCAACGCCCAGGTCCTGAACGGCAAGCTGGCGCCGAAAGACGCGGCGCGCCAGATCCAGGCCGGCTTTGCCAAGTGGTACAAGCCGCAGCAGTAATCCCCCCATCCTCCCCCCGCAACCGGCCTGAGCAATGCGATGCGGCGGCCCGGTGGCGCGGTTTTGCCGGCGGCCCCGCCGCCGGTGTTTTTATTCGTCTGGAGTTTCGCCGTGAAGAAAGCTTTCCCGTGGCACGTGGCCGTGTTCCTGGCCCCGGCGCTGGTCATCTACTCGCTGTTCAGCGCCCTGCCCCTGGCCGATACCCTGCGCCTGGGCCTGTACACGAGCGATGAGGGCGGCCAGCACCATTTTGCCGGTCTGGCCAATTACGCCACCATCCTGTTCGACCCGCAATGGTCGCAAAGTTTCTGGAATGCAATGTGGAACAACTGCAAGTTTTTCCTCATCCACATGCTGCTGCAAAATCCCATCGGCCTGCTGCTGGCCACCCTCTTCAGCCTCAAGGGGCTGAAGGGCGAGCGCAGCTACCGCACCCTGATCTTCCTGCCCACCTTATTGTCCGTGGTGATCATCGGCTTCATCTGGCAGCTGATCCTGTCGCCGCTGTGGGGCGTGGGCCAGTCGCTGATGGACGGCGTGGGCATCGGCAGCTATTTCGCGCCATGGCTGGGCCAGGAATCGACGGCCCTGCTGACCATCGCGCTCATTTCTGTTTGGCAATACATCGGCATTCCCATGATGCTGATCTATGCGGCCCTGCTGGCCGTGCCCGAGGAAATCATCGAGGCGGCCCACGCGGAAGGCGCCAGCGCCATGCGCATCTTCTGGCAAATCAAGCTGCCGCTGATCTGGCCCACCCTGGGACTGGTGACCATCCTGACGTTTGTCGCCAACTTCAATGCCTTCGACCTCGTGTACTCCGTGAAAGGCGCGCTGGCGGGGCCGAACTACGCCACCGACATCCTCGGCACCTTCTTCTACCGCACCTTCTTCGGTTACCAGGCCCAGCTGGGCAGCCCCACCATGGGCGCGGCCGTGGCCACCATGATGTTCCTCGTCATCCTCATGGGCGTGGGCGTGTATTTCTTTTTCGTGCAGCGCAAGCTGACACGCTACGAACTGTAAGGGCCGCCATGCGCAACGTTTCCACTCGCCCCCTGGGCCGCGCCGCCGTGCACGTGATCCTGGCCGGCTACACCCTGATCGCGCTGTTCCCCATCGTCTTGATCCTGATCAACTCAGTCAAGACGCGGGCCGCCATCTTCGACAATCCGCTGGCCCTGCCCACGCCCGCCACCTTTTCCCTCGTGGGCTTTCACAAGGTGCTGGCCAATTCGGACTTCCTGCTGTATTTCGGCAACAGCCTGTTCGTCACCCTGCTGTCGCTGCTGCTGATCGTCCTGTTCGGCGCCATGGCGGCCTGGGCACTGTCCGAATACACGTTCACGGGCAACCGCCTGCTGACCCTGTACCTGGCGCTGGGCATCATGATCCCCATCCGCCTGGGCACGGTGTCCATCCTGGAACTGGTGGTGCGGCTCGACCTGATCAATACCCTGACGGCACTGGTGCTCGTGTACACGGCGCAGGGCTTGCCGCTGGCCGTGATGATCCTGTCCGAATTCGTGCGCCAGGTGCCGCGCGAACTGAAGGATGCGGCGCGCTGCGACGGCGTGGGCGAATTCGCCATCTTCTTCCAGGTGATCCTGCCCCTGATCCGCCCCGCCATCGCCACGGTGGCCGTGTTCACCATGATTCCCGCCTGGAACGACCTGTGGTTCCCGCTGATCCTGGCGCCGTCGGACCGCACCAAGACCGTCACCCTGGGCGTACAGCAATTCATCGGGCAATACGTGACCGACTGGAACTCCGTGCTGGCGGCGCTGTCGCTGGCCGTCATTCCCGTGCTCGTCATGTACGTCATTTTCTCTCGTCAACTGATCCGCGGCCTGACGTCCGGCGCGGTCAAATAATAGGTGCACCATGGCCCATGTAAGCCTGCAACAACTGAGCAAATCCTACGACGGCCGCACGAACGTGCTGGCCGGCATCGACCTCGACATCCGCGACGGTGAATTCGTCGTGCTGGTGGGCCCTTCAGGCTGCGGCAAATCGACCTTGCTGCGCATGCTGTGCGGTCTGGAAAGCATTTCGCACGGCACGCTGTCCATCGGTGGCAAGGTCGTCAACGACTTGCCGCCCGCCGAGCGGGGCATCGCCATGGTCTTCCAGAGCTATGCGCTGTATCCGCACATGAGCGTATTCCGCAACATGGCGTTCGGCCTGAAGATCGCCGGTGCCGGCAAGGATGACATCGCCCGGCGCGTGCGCCACGCGGCCGCCATCCTGAAGATCGACCATCTGCTCGAGCGCCTGCCGCGCGAACTGTCGGGCGGCCAGCGCCAGAGGGTGGCCATCGGCCGCGCCATCGTGCGCGAGCCGCAGCTGTTCCTGTTCGACGAGCCGCTGTCGAACCTCGACGCGGCCCTGCGCGTGCAGACGCGGCTGGAAATCGCCAAGCTGCACCGCCAGCTGAACGCCACCATCGTGTATGTGACGCACGACCAGGTCGAGGCGATGACCCTGGGTGACAAGATCGTCGTCATGCATGGCGGCCATATCCAGCAGGCGGGCACGCCGCTGGAGCTGTACCAGCAGCCGGCGAACCGCTTCGTGGCCGGCTTCATCGGCGCGCCCATGATGAATTTCTTCGAGGGAAAAGTCATTGCCGCTGAGGAAGATGGCGTGCGCGTGGCCCTGGCCAGCGGCCAGGAAATCACGGCCCTCGTCGATCCGGCCGGCCTACAGGCGGGCGACGCCGTCACGGCGGGCCTGCGCGCCGAACATATCCTGGAAAACGGCGGCGGCAGCGCCCGCTTCCAGGGCGTCGTCAGCCTGGTGGAACACCTGGGCGAAGCCAATTTCATCTACCTGAGCCTGGACAACGGCCAGGAACTGGTGATACGCGGCGACGGCAACAACCGCGTGCCGCTGGGCCAGCCATTCACGGTTTCGGCCGCCAGCAGCGCCTTCCACCTGTTCGACGCGCAGGGCGTGGCGCGCACGCGGCGCCAGCCCGGCAACCTGATTTCCTCGAAACAGAATCTGGCCGCCTGAGCCTTTCCGCCCAGGCGGCCGCCCCGATTGGATCGGCAGCGATCCGGTAGACGACGTGCCCAAGCACGCATTTTAATAACGACAAGGAGATTGTATGCAACACCCGATCAAGACCTCGCTGGCCCTCGCCTGCACCATGCTGCTGGCCTGCGGCGCCGCCCACGCCAGCGATGCCGAAGGCGAATACCATGGCTACTTCCGCGCGGGCCTCGGCTCGAGCACGGACAGCCGCGGCCCGCAAAGCTGCTACGGCCTGGGCGGCAACACCATGCGCTACCGGCTCGGCAACGAATGCGACACCTATGGCGAATTCGAATACCAGAAGGAAATGGCCAAGTCGCCCAACGGCGTCAGCTTCGTCGGCCATATCATGGTGGCAGCCTACACGCCCAGCTCCGACGTCAGCGATTCGGACCTGAGCATGTCGAAGATGTACGTGGAAGCGAAAAACATACCCACGCTCAACGGCGGCACGGCCTGGATCGGCAAGCGCTACTACATGCGTCCCGACATTCACATGCTGGACTTGCAATATATCAATATGAACGGCACGGGCGGCGGCATCGACCAGTACAAGCTGGGACCGGGCCGCATCAGCTATGGCTTCTTCAAGGATAACGACAAGCCCGGCAACTCGGCCATCCGGCAAAACCTCGTCTATCAGGGCATCCCCGTCAACCAGGATGGCACGCTGGAAGTGCTGACCACCCTCATCACGCCCGACAAGAAGGACAGCACCTCGCACAGCGGCTGGCAGGCCACCGTGCTGCACAAGCAGGATAAAGTGTGGGGCGGCGCCAACACCTTCGGCATCCAGTACGGCGTGGGGCCGGGCACGGGCGCCGGCGGCCAGTGCTGCGACCGCATGGGCACCACGGGCTCGATCCGCAACGGCAGCGACGTGACGCGCCTGCGCATCTTCAATTCGCTGTGGATACAGCCGACTCCCGAATGGAGCGCGGAAATGGTGGCCATCGTGCAGCGCGACAAGTCCAACGTCTCGGGCGGCAGCTCGACCTGGACCACCGTGGGCGTGCGCCCCGTGTATGCCGTCAACGACAACTTCAAGCTGCAGTTCGAGCTGGGCACGGACCGCGTGACCTCGCCCACGGGCGGCGCCGCCCAGCGCCTGACCAAGCTGACCTTCGCGCCCACCCTGACGGCGGGCAAGGGTTATTGGGCGCGTCCCGAGTTGCGCGCCTTCGTCACCTACGGCAAATGGAACGACGCCGCCACGGCCGCCGTCAACAAGGCCAACGAGTCCGGTCCCGTATACGGCAACGCCACCAGCGGCACCTCGTTCGGCCTGCAAGTGGAGACGTGGTTTTAAGAAACTGGCTTGATCTGGCGCAGTGCATGCGCCTGTCGGACTGTGCGAAATCGCGTGCCGCGCTATGCTGCTCGCCATACCGCTCACTTTGGAGGTCGCATGCACGCCGCATTCCCCCGGGCCGCCGCCGCGCTGGCCCTGTCTTTCGCCAGCATGGCCTGGTCCCGCGATGCCGCCGTTGCGCCCGCCCTCAGCGCGCGCCAGCAGGCGCTGATGTCCACCGTGGCGGGCAGTGCCGCCCATCCGCGCATCCTGCAGGTGCGCCTCGATGAATTGCATCCGACCCAGCCGGCCATCGGCTACGACCAGGTGTACTACAAGCTGGGGCGCTATGCGGCCGAAGAAAAGCACATCGCGGACATCGCCAAGCCCAGGAAATTCGCCGACCTGTGCGAAGCCAATGGCCAGGGCGACGTCTTGCCCAACACGGCCAACGTGGCCGGCGCCACCCTAGCCGCGCCGCCGGCCAGCTACCGCTGCAAGGCGGCCGTGGGCAGCCGCCCGGACGACATGAAGACCGTCGTCATCGGCCCGCGCGGCCTCGTGTACCTGACCGATGGCCACCACACGTTTTCCGCCTTCCGGGAAGCCGATGGCGGACGCAATCAGCAATTGCAGGTCTGGGTCAAGGTCAGCGACAATTTCAGCGCGCTGGACGACGCGGCCTTCTGGACCCGCATGCGCGCGGAAAACAAGGTCTGGCTGAAGAACGGCCGCAATCAGGCCATCACGCCACAGCAGCTGCCGCCCGCCATCGGTCTCGCATCGCTGGGCGATGACCCGTACCGCTCGCTCGTCTACTTTACGCGCGGGATCGGCTACGAGCCGCCAGAGCACGCCACGGAATTTCTCGAGTTTTACTGGGCCGACTGGCTGCGCCGCATGCCCGCGCTGGACCTGGCGCGTGTCGACATGCGCGATCCGGCCGCGTATGCCAATGCGATCCTGCTGGCCGCGCAGGCGATGGTGGCGCTGCGGCCCGGCGACAGCGTCCGCGGCGGCAAGAGCGCGCGCGAACTGGGCGCCCTGCGGGAAGTCAACCGGGAAGCGTTCGATGAGCTGATCGGCGACAAGGGCAAGCTGCGCCACGCCATCGCCTATAAAAAATCGCTGGCGCAATAAGCGCGGCGGCGTAAACGACAACGGCCCGCCTGTCACCTGGACAAGCGGGCCGTTTTTCATGGCAGGTGGCGCTTACGCGATACGCTCGCCGTTGGCCGGGTCGAACAGGGCCGCTTTCGACAGGTTGAACGACAGCTGCATGGTCTGCCCCGGCAGCACCGCTTCGCGCGGATGCGTGCGGCAAGTCACGGCGGCGCCGTTCAGGCGCGTCGTCAGCAGGGTGTCGGGACCGGTCGGCTCGACGAGGTCGATCAGGCAACCGAGTTCCTGGCCCACGTCGCCGTGCGCGCTGCTCATGTCCGTGATCTGTTCCGGGCGCACGCCCAGGATCACGTCGCGGCCCGCATAGCTGCGCAGCTTGTCGGCGGCGAACGGCAAGGCCAGGCGCAGGCTCTTGCCCGCGTTCTCGATGGCGACAAACACGTCGTTGCCCTCGATGACAGGCTTGACGGTGATGAAGTTCATCGACGGCGAGCCGATGAAGCCGGCCACGAACAGATTCGCCGGGTTGTCGTAGATTTCCTGCGGCGTGCCCAGTTGCTGCACCACCCCATCCTTCATGACGGCGATGAGATCGCCCATCGTCATCGCCTCGATCTGGTCATGCGTGACGTAGACGATGGTGGCCTTCAGGCGCTGGTGCAGCAGCTTGATCTCGGCGCGCATTTCCACGCGCAGCTTGGCGTCCAGGTTCGACAACGGTTCGTCGAACAGGAACAGCGAGGGCTTGCGCGAGATGGCGCGGCCCATGGCCACGCGTTGACGCTGGCCGCCCGACAGCTGCGCCGGGCGGCGGTCCAGCAAGTGCGTGATCTGCAGCGTTTCTGCCACGCGCGAGACGATTTCTTCCTGCTCCGCCTTCGGCACCTTTTTCACGTTCAGGCCAAACGCGATGTTTTCGCGCACCGTCATCGACGGGTACAGCGCGTAGGACTGGAACACCATGGCGATGTCGCGGTCCTTCGGCGGCAAGTCGTTGACCACCTTGCCGTCGATGAGGATTTCGCCCGAGGTGACGCTTTCCAGGCCGGCCACCATGTTGAGCAGGGTCGACTTGCCGGAGCCGGAGCCGCCGACGAGGATCAGGAACTGGCCATCCTTGATCTCGATGTCGATGCCCTTGAGGACTTCGACGCCATTCGTGTACACCTTGCGGATGCTGCGTATCGATAAACTGGACATATTCTTTCCTTAACCTTTGACTGCGCCTGCGGTCAGACCGCGCACAAAATAACGGCCTGCGACCAGATAGACCAGCAGGGTCGGCAGCGCGGCAATCACCGCGGCGGCCATGTTGACGTTGTATTCCTTCACGCCCGTGGACGTGTTGACCAGGTTGTTCAAGCCCACCGTGATCGGCTGCGAATCGCCGCTGGCGAAGACGATGCCGAACAGGAAGTCGTTCCAGATCTGCGTGAATTGCCAGATGATGCAGACGACGAAAATCGGACCCGAAATCGGCAGCACGATCTTGCGGAAGATCAGGAAGAAGCCGGCGCCGTCGATGCGCGCCGCCTTGATCAGTTCTTCCGGCACGCCGATATAGTAATTGCGGAAGAACAGGGTCGTGAAGGCCGTGCCGTACACCACGTGCACGAAGACGAGACCCGTGGTGGTATTGGCCAGGCCGAATTCGCCCAGCAAACGCGCCATCGGCAGGATCACCACCTGGAACGGAATGAAGCAGCCCACCAGCAAGGCGGCGAACAGGATTTCCGAACCGCGGAAGCGCCAGTGCGCGAACACATAGCCGTTGAAGGCGCCCAGGAAGGTCGAGATCAGCACGGCGGGAATCACCATCTTGATCGAGTTCCAGAAGAACGGCTGCATGCCGTCGCAGGTGACGCCCGTGCAGGCCGACGACCAGGCCTTGGCCCAGGAATCGAACTGCCACACGTGCGGCAGTGCCAGCAGGTTGCCGCTGCGGATCTCGTCGAGCGACTTGAACGACGTCGACAGGGTCACGTACAGGGGCACGATGTAGTACACCGCGAACAAAATCAGCAGCAGGTATACCACCACCCGTCCGAGGGTGAGTCGATTATTGCGGGTAGGTGTCATCTCATCGCCTTTGCGCTGCGCGTTTCCAGGTACATCAGCGGCACGAGCACGGCCACGATGGTGGCCAGCATCATCATTGCCGATGCCGAGCCCAGGCC
This sequence comes from Janthinobacterium sp. HH106, assembly GCF_001758725.1. Lineage (NCBI taxonomy): Bacteria > Pseudomonadati > Pseudomonadota > Betaproteobacteria > Burkholderiales > Oxalobacteraceae > Janthinobacterium > Janthinobacterium sp. HH106. Next base: position 21,256 of record NZ_LRIC01000046.1, read on the forward strand.
CAGCTGGCCGCGGGTGAAGGAAAACTGGTACATGAAGATGGCCGGCACGGACGACGAATTGCCAGGTCCGCCAGCCGTCAGTGCGATGACCAGGTCGAAGCTCTTGATGGCGATATGCGCGAGGATCAGCAGCACGCTGAAGAACACGGGACGCATGGCGGGAATCACGATGCGCCAGTAGATCGTCGGCAGGGACGCGCCGTCGACTTGCGCCGCCTTGATGATTTCGTCATCGATGCCGCGCAGGCCGGCCAGGAACAGGGCCATGACAAAGCCCGACGACTGCCATACGCCGGCGATCACCACCGTGTAGATGGCCATGTCGGAGTTCACCAGCCAGTCGAAGGTAAACGAGGTCCAGCCCCAGTCGTGCATGACCTTTTCCAGGCCCAGGCTGGGATTGAGCATCCATTTCCAGGCCGTGCCGGTGACGATGAAGGACAGCGCCATCGGATACAGATAGATGGCGCGCAGCGCGCCTTCGGCGCGGATTTTCTGGTCCAGCAGGATGGCCAGGAACAGGCCGATGGCGATGCTGCAACCGATGAACAGGACACCGAAGATGCCGAGGTTCTTGAGCGAGGTCCACCAGCGCTCGTTGTCGAACAGCTCGACGTATTGCACCAGGCCGGCGAACTCGTAGTTCGGCATCAGCCGCGATTCGGTCAGCGACAGCCAACCGGTCAAAAAGATAAAACCATAGACGAATACCAAGCTGGCGATGAGCGTGGGGCCCAGCACCATCTGCGGTATCCATCGGTCGAATTGCTTGCGTATGGACATAGGACAGCCGTAGAAGTAGAACTGCGTGTGGCGCCGGCCTGGCCGAAACCAGGGCGGACGCCTGCGATGCATGCGATGCAGCAGGCGCCGGCGGGAGTGCCGGCGCCGTCGTGATTACTTCACTTTTGCCGCTTTGGCCAGAGCGGCAACCGCGTCTTTCGAGCTCATGTTGGTATTCATGAACTTGGCGATGACGTCGGTCACGGCGCCTTGCGTGGCCGATGGCAGCGCCATGCCGTGGGCGAACGATGGCACCAGGCCGCCGGTCTTGTTGGTGGCGTCCATGTCTTCCATCGATTTCAGGGCGCAAGCGTCAAACTTGTCCTTCGATACGCCGGAACGCACGGGGATGGAACCCTTGTTCAGGTTGAAGATCGACTGGAACTTCGGATTCATGATAGCGTTGGCCAGGGCGATCTGCCCTTTCTTCGCATTTGCATCCTTTTGCGTGAACATGGCAAACGAATCGATGTTGAAGGTGTAAGCCTTGTCCGTGCCAGGCGCTGCCACGCACAGGTAGTCCTTGCCCGGCACCTTGCCGGCGGCCGTGAACTCGCCCTTGGCCCAGTCGCCCATGAACTGGAAGCCGGCCTTGTTGTTGATGACCATGGCGGTGGCCAGGTTCCAGTCGCGGCCAGCCGCATCCTTGTCGATGTAGGTCTTCACCTTGCCCAGGGTGTCGAACACCTTGAGCATGGTCGGACCGGTCAATTCCTTCTGGTCCAGCTTGAGGATGGCTTTCTTGTAGAACTCCGTGCCGCCCACGCCCAGCGCGACCGATTCAAACACGGTGGCGTCCTGCCAAGGCTGGCCGCCGTGGGCGATCGCGATGCCGCCCGATTTCTTGATCTTCTCGGCCGCGTCGAAGAACGCATCCCAGGTGGTCGGGGTGGTGGCCACGCCGGCTTTTTTCAGCACTTCCGGATTGACCCACATCCAGTTGACGCGGTGGACGTTGACGGGAGCGGCAACATAATGGCCCTTGTATTTCATGATGTCGGCAACGACTTTCGGCAGCACGGCATCCCATTTGCCTGGAATGGCGGCATCGTCGATGTTGGCCAGCACGCCTTCGGCGCCCCACTCCTGGATCGATGGGCCCTTGATCTGCGCAGCCGTCGGCGGGTTGCCGGAAATGACGCGGGTTTTCAGCGCGGTCGCGGCGTTTTCGCCAGCGCCGCCGGCCACGGCGAAATCTTTCCAGCCGAAGCCGCTTTCCTTCACGATTTGCTGCAACTGGCCCACGGACTTCGCTTCGCCGCCGGAGGTCCAGTAGTGCAACACTTCCACGTCGGTCGCAAACGCGCTGCCGGCAAATGCCAGGGTGGTCAATGCGGCCAGTTGGGTAATCTTGAATTTCAGTTTCATCTCCACATTCCTTTTTTGATCAAGCTTTTAGGGGGCTTCGGCATACGGGGCCGAAAAAGGTGAAATCTGCGCCTGTACCGGCGCTCTTGTGCTCAGACCCGCTTGCAAACGGGCATCATCTTGGTGTAAAGACGGCGCCGCGATCCATGACATGACGACATTGCATTTATATCACGGGACGGCGCCAAAAACGCATCCGCGAAGGATGCGCCAGGTTGATCGAGACTGACAACGCCTGCAAACTTAGAACCAGGTTTCCACCTGGAAACCGTAGGAAGTACCGCTGGTATTGTTGTTGTAGATCGGGCCGCCGTTGTTCGACGCAT